>NZ_KV811625.1:0-356 GCF_001813175.1 Corynebacterium sp. HMSC069E04
TCCATTGGGGCCCACAACACCGCACACACAACCCCTACCAAGTATCACATGCACACGGTTTAGCCTCATCCACGTTCGTTCGCCACTACTAGCAGAATCATATTTTATTTTCTTCTCCTACGGGTACTGAGATGTTTCACTTCCCCGCGTAAACCCCCACAACAGCTATGAATTCACTGAAGGGTAACACCCCATAACAGGTGCCAGGTTTCCCCATTCGGACATCCTCGGATCAACGCTTTATTGACAACTCCCCGAGGCTTAACGCAGCCTTACACGTCCTTCATCGGCTCAGCATGCCAAGGCATCCACCATGCGCCCTAAATAACGAACACACAACCAACAAGGCAACCACC
>NZ_KV811626.1:0-27354 GCF_001813175.1 Corynebacterium sp. HMSC069E04
ATGCCTAGGAACAAAACTCGGGGCACTTCAAGCAGACTTGGATTAGAAACATGCCTCAAGTTCTCTTCCTAACTAGAGATTTTCAGGCATGCTGGACAAGAACTGTTCGCCACAGAGGAGGCTCCGGTGGGTTTCAACACCAACATGCACCAACTATCGGCGCTGATGCGCTCTACCGAGAACGGAGAGATTCAGCTCCCCGATTTCCAGCGAAAGTACAAGTGGGAAGACGAGCGTGTACGCCAGCTCCTCATCACCATCTTCCGTGGGCATCCGCTGGGCATCATCATGTTATTGGAAACTGGCAACTCCTCTGTCAGGTTCAAGCCACGCCCCATCGAAAGCACTGAAGCTACGGCTACTTCCGAGCCCAAATTTTTGCTTCTCGACGGCCAGCAACGACTCACCTCACTCACCCAAGCCCTTAAAGGCGATGGCGTTGTTCATACCAAAGACTCACGCGGTAAACGCCTCGACCGCAGGTACTTCATCAATATCCAGAAGTCTATTGAGGATCCCTTCGAGCTGGATGAGGCTGTGATCTCCGTGCCAGCTGATGGGGTTATTAGGACCAACTTCAACCGCGATATCGTGCTCGATCTCAGCACCATGGAGAAGCAACACGAGGCCGGTTACATCCCCGTTTCGCTGCTCCTTGATCAAATGGGACTTTTCGAATGGTTCGGCAAGCTGGGTGACACCGAACTCATGACAGCGTTCAGCGATGGGATTCTCCGCCAAGTCAACGAATACAAGATTCCCGCAATTGAATTGGACAAGCAGACGGACAAAGCGGCTGTGGCTACCGTCTTCGAAAAGGTCAATGTTGGTGGACTTCCGCTCAACGTTTTTGAGCTTCTCACAGCAGTGTTTGCAGGCGATGCGGAGTATTACGAAAAGTATCAACATGACTTCCGCCTCAACGATGACTGGGTGGAGACTAAGGAGCTATGGAAAGAACATGATGTCCTCCACAAGGTGGAGAACACGGACTTCCTCCAAGCAATCACGATGCTGACGACTCTTGATCGGAGTAAGCATTCCTCGGGAGGCCGCAAAGTCGGTCTGTCTGCCAAGAGGGAAGACGTTCTCAAACTTGAATTGAACGACTACCTCGCCTGGCGCGACGCGCTGCGTCAAGGTTTCATCTGGGCAGCCGGCTTCCTCGCAGACTTGCACATTTACCGTTTCAGGGATGTCCCCTACCCAAAACAGTTGGTCCCGTTGGCTGCCATTGCCGTTGTACTTGGCAAGGAAGCAGACAAGCACCACGTCAAGGAGAAGATTACGCAGTGGTTCTGGAGCGGCGTCTTGGGTGAGCTCTATGGCTCTGCCATTGAAACGCGCTTCGTACGTGACCTCGAAAGGGTGCCTGCTTGGGCGATGGGTGAAGAAACTACCGCCCCACGCACAGTGCAGGATGCTACCTTCGCTGAATCTCGCCTTCATTCGTTGCGCACCCGCAATGCCGCTGCCTACAAAGGTATTGCTGCGCTCATCATGGCACAGGGATCAACAGACTGGGTCGAAGGAAAACAATTCGGCGCATTCCAGTACAGGGATATGGCTGTCGACATTCACCATATTTTTCCTAAGGACTGGTGCAAGAAAAACGAAATCGATAATGAGCGCCGCGAGTCTATTGTCAACAAGACAACGCTGAGTGCACGCACCAACCGTGTCATCGGCGGCGTTGCACCGTCGGCATACTTGTCCAAGGTTGAGAGCGAATCTGGCTTCGATTCTGAAGGCGTGGACGACGTTCTCCGCGGACACCTCATTTCGCCTGAAGCACTGCGCAGTGACAACTTTGATACCTTCTTTAAACGTCGAAGGGAATCGCTCTGCACGCTCATTGAGGGTGCTCTGAAGAAGACGGTTCAGCGCGATGTCAGCGAAGGAAATGCGGTGGAAGACTCCTCGTTCTTCGAGGAAGAAGCCCTTGAAGAACCAGGCCAGTTGGTAGAGGAACCCGTATCAGAGGTCTGAAGCAACATCGTTTTCTCACCGACCAGCGCAGCAGTGCAGCCTTCGACCAAGAACGACTGCACCACACATGTCCAAATTGGGTAACCTTGGCAGACCGCAGCTTTCAATCTTAGGAGTCGCAATGAACGATGCTCACGACCTCCATACCCAGCGGCTTTCATTGTCGGTTCCTACGGATGCCGACATTGATGCCATCTTCGCCATTCACTCGGATGCCCGTACGTACGAGCACCGCCCTGAACTGGCCATGAAGACCAGGGAGGAAGCCACGGAGTTGGCACGCGCATGGCAGGCCAATTGGCGAGAGAAGCAGCTGGGCTACTACGTGGTATCCACGCTTGATGGCACCACCATAGGTTTCACAGGTGTGCGTCATAGCAAGGAAGCAGGTGAAGAAGTACTCAACCTCTACTACCGCTTCGCACCAGAATCGCAGGGGCAAGGCTATGCGAAGGAAGCCGCAGCCGCTGCGATTGCCAGCGCGCGAGAACTTTTCCCGCAGCTCCCTGTCGTCGCCATCATCGATCCCACCAATTCAGCCTCGATTGCCCTAGCCTTGAAGCTCGGTCTGCAGCACGTTCCCGGCGCAGGTGTGCCGGATGACTACGAGGTGTACCGACTCTCCTAGGTTTCGGCGTTCCACGGCTCCAGTGCCTTAACCGGGTACCGCGAGTCGATGGCGAAACGCTGGCACACCACCTGTGTGTCATCGTTGATGTCTATCTCTCCGATGTAGTCAACGAATTCGGGTGAGCGCCAGAACCGCTCATGCCCGGCGCGCCATTCGCTGGCATCAGCGTAGCCCTCGCCTTCAGCGAGGGCATGCTCGTCGTTGACGTCGGCGAGCCGGCAGACCTGGACCTCGGTGGTACGGATGACGCACACCACGTTGTCGTGTGAGTCAAGGACTGCTTCGAGGTTGCCCACGTCCTCCTGTGGTTTGTAACCGTGGGGATACTCGGCCAACAAGGAAGTCGTCGTGGTTTTCGTGCCGTTCAGGATGGCGGTGACGAGGGCGCCGCGAAGCGGGCCAGGGAAGGCGAACTCGCCGCGAGGCAGTACCGATAGGGGTTCCAAAGCGTCCTGAGTCATACGTTTACAGTACGTGGCCAGTTATTGTTGCCGAGCAAGCTCGCGCTCGCTTTCTGTTCCTACCGGCCGGATGCTCGCTCCCCAAACTCGATTCATCCATGACGATGTCCGGGCGCTTCCCTTGCGCCAAAGATGCTCCTTAAAGGGCTGGTAAACAGCTTCTTTCCCATCACTCCGGTCCGCACCGCCAGTTCCTATTGATAGCGGCGCGGCCCCTTTCTTCAAACTTCACAGCTCTTCATAAACTTCAAAGAATTCATAAACTTCACAAGACTTCAAAAGCTCTGTGGTCTAGAGCGAAGGACATGAATCCGAAACCCACCAACCCTTTTGCGGCCACCTTCGGCGCCACTCCCCCGTTGTTGGTTGGCCGCAGTGACGCCATTCGTGATTTCGGTTTTGCACTCGATGAGGGCCCCGGCGCCCATGAGAGAATCTCACTCATCATTGGCCCCCGTGGCATCGGGAAAACCGTCCTTCTCAACGCCTTCGAAGACGAAGCGCTAGAGCGCGGTTGGCTCACGCTCAGTGACACTGCAACAACCGGCTTTGTAGAGTGCTTGCGCAGCAGTATCATTCAGCTCTTGGCTAAGGAGAGGAAGCAGCTCAAAGGCCTTAACGTCTCTATCCTCGGCATTGGAGGTGGGCTCAATTGGGATACTCAAGCTATTGCAGAGTCCACATATTCACTGCGCAATGCCCTGAAGGATTTACTGGCTTATAAGCGCGAACTCGACCGAAAATCCCGCCAGGAGCCTGGTGGTGTTCTCGTAACTTTGGATGAAATGCACCACCAACGCAGCCAGGAGCTCATAGAGTTCGGCGCCACGATTCAGCATCTGGTTCGCGAAGGTGAAGACATCTCCGTTGTCATGGCGGGCATCCCATCTTCATTTAGACCGTTGCTATCCGGAAAGCTGAACAGTCGCGGCGACGCCAATCTAGTAACCTTTCTTCGCCGCGCCAACCGCATTGAGCTAGGCAGGGTCTCCGATTCCGATGTACGTGAAGCACTGGAGGAACCCCTTCACAGCGCCGCCACCTCATGGTCACAGGATGCATTGGATACCGCGGTTGAAGCGTGCCATGGATATCCATTCATGATTCAGCTAGTCGGCCAGTGCTCATTCAGGGAAAAGGAACGCACGTCGGATGGAGGCGCCGAAATCTCCGTCGACGCTGCCCGGCGCGGAGTCGCAACTGCACAGCGCAAGCTCGGCCAACTTGTTCATGAGCCCGCACTCTCGGATCTCTCCCCCGTCGACCGAAGCTTTTTGGTTTACATGGCCCAAAGCGATGGCCCTTCCAAGATGGCGGATATCAAGGCACGCTTCAATAAGACTGATTCTTATGTAGGCAACTATCGCCGCCGGCTTCTCGACGCCGAAATGATCACCACCACGGGCCACGGCGAAGTCGATTTCGCCTTGCCGTACTTACGCGACTACCTCCGCGAGCACGCAGCGAGTCTCATAGCCGAAGACTTCGACTCCCAATAGTGAGCACATGCTCGCCCCGGAGACTGCACGCCACAATTACCCCCACGCGTTTACTTCTCTGCTATTCGCGCAGAGTTTCCATTCCTTTCAAAGTTATTCATCTAGCTCACCAGGCAATGCCGCCCCTGCCAGCGCGGGTGTTGCCGCAGTGGCGGAGGGCGGGGCATCGGCAAGCGCGGCGTGAAACCGCACCATGTGCGCGCCGGCACGTGTGAATAAACGCGGATAATAGTATGCACACAGCCGCAAAACCTGCACCTACGTGGGCATTTCCCTACCGGCGGGAGCTTGAAAAAGTGCGAACTTTTCTTAAGCTTGTCGTCTAGTTCACACATCGCAGCCCCGGGAGCCCCTACTCACCACGCAACTGGATGACACAGCGCACCCGCATCGAGAAAGGTTCACGCAGATGACAACTCCCCCGCCGGGCGTTTGGTCCGAGGTTGGCAAGCTCCACCAGGTCATGGTGTGCGCACCAGGCCTCGCGCACGAGAGGCTCACCCCTCGCAATTGTGCGGAGCTGCTTTTCGACGACGTCCTCTGGGTCGACGAAGCCAAGAAACATCATGCGGAGTTCGTCGCCCAGCTGCGCGGCTACGGCGTCGAGGTGCTGGAGATGCACAAGCTTTTAGAAGAGACCCTGGACACCCCGGGCGGGCGGGATTTCATCCTCGACTACAAGCTGCTGGACAAGAACGTCGGTACGGGCATCGGCGGCGAGCTGCGCCACTGGTTCAACGAGATGCCCACGGCACGCCTGGCCAAACTACTCATCGGCGGGCTGCCCTTCGCCGAAATCCCGAAGGGCTTAGGTCACGGAACCATCGACGCCATGCGTGAGGTCTACGGGCCGTCCGCTTTTGCGCTGCGCCCGCTGCCCAACACGCAGTACGCGCGCGATAACTCAGCGTGGATTTATGGTGGGGTCTCCCTCAACCCCATGCGCATGCCGGCGCGCCATCAGGAAACGCTGCTGACGCGGGCTATCTACAACTATCACCCGCGGTTTGCGCAGGCAGACTTCCAATTCTGGTACGGCAATACCGATGAGGAACCGGGGCTGGCTTCCTTGGAGGGCGGGGACATCATGCCGATTGGCAAGGGCATCGTCCTCGTTGGCATGGGTGAGCGCACCACCTGGCAGGGCGTGAGCCAGCTGGCGATGCGCCTGTTTCAGGAAGGTGCGGCTGAGAAGATCATCATCGCCGCCATGGCCGCCGATCGTGCCTCGATGCACCTGGACACCGTGCTCACCTTCCTGGACGCGGATAAGGTCACTGCCTACCCCAAGGTCGTGGACAGCATCCGACCCATCGTGCTGCACCCTTCCACGAGCACGGCGCCTTTCGACGTCGAATTGCCCACCGATTCTTTCGTCGATGTCGTTGCCCAGGCACTCGGTATTGGACGCTTCGAGGTCATTGAAACCGGCGGGGATGTTTATACCGCCGCGCGTGAGCAGTGGGATGATGCCAACAACGTCGTGGCCATTGAACCTGGCGTGGTGGTGGCCTATGACCGCAACAAGCACACCAATAAGAAGCTGCGGGCTGCCGGCATTGAGGTAGTCGAGATTGGGTCGGCGGAGCTAGGCCGCGGGCGTGGTGGCGGGCATTGCATGACCTGCCCGATTGTTCGCGAGGCGGTGGATTACTAACAACACGATGGGAATATATTTTCGCATCTGCCGTCTCACGCCCCGCCCTCCACCAGGAGAGCAGACGGTGGGGTGAAGGGGACGTCGCCAAGCGCAGCCCCATTCCCACCACGGCCGCAGCCACACGCTTCTCCCCCAAAGGGTGAGAAATGCAGGCATGGCGCGAGCATCAGTACCATCAGCTCTCCTACGAAACTTCCCCGAGCAAAGCTCACTGCCAGCAGATTCGTTTGAAATCCTGAAATTTCGGCAACCCCGTATAGGGTCAATCAAATTATTGTGCACGAAAGGTCAAAACACTGGCAGTCATCATATTGACACCGCCAACTTCCCCCAAGACCTTAGGAAATCTCTTGTCCAGCTTTCAAAGCCTCCGGTTTCGGCACCTAAGATTGTTTCAGGATTAAATTAGTTCCCCATCATTCTTTGAGTTTCTTTAAGGACGGTATCCAGGTGCACATCAAGAGACTCCGCGCACTCGCGCCGCTGGCGGCTACAGCCGCGATGGCAACCGCGGCCTTCATCGCGCCCGCAGCACAGGCAGCCAATATTCCGCCGATGCCGCAGGCCTACCCCATCACAAACCTCTACAAGAGCTGCAGCGCAGCAGGCGAAGACCTCACCACCCCGGAGTGGCACTTTGCCGAAACCGGCCGCCGTTACTTAAGCGACGGCACTCTGCAGTTCAAGAACACCACTGACCAAGAAGTGCCCTATACCGCTTCGGTGGAAACGGGCACCAACCACAAGATTGAGGCCAATTCCAAGGCCGCGATGCCCTCTGGGTGGGACACCACCGCCAAGTCCGATATCGGATTAAAGCTGAGCAACGGCTGGCAGGAGAAGGAAACCTTCGGCCCCATCACCCTCAAGCCGGGTGAATCCTTCCGCGTGGAATACGGCGTGGTGGAAAAGGACTTCATCTCTATGTTCGTCGGCTGTAACGACGACCGTCTAGAGAACATGCCCGGCGCCAACGTTATCCGCGGCAAGGGCCCGGCCGAGCGCTATGCCTTTGCCTACATCATCAAGGCGGACGGCTCCGTTTCGGACCTGGCCATGGAGATTCCTTCCCGCTCCCCGGGCGCCAATTCCAAGCCCATCGAGGGCAACTACACCTCCGTATCCGGCCCCAGCCTGGAAAAGATTGCGGACCCGAAGAAGGATGAAATCATGCAGCCTTCCGAGGAACTGCAGCGCGACTCATCCTGGCCCAAGGAGGGCGAGACCTGCGAGGGTCGCGATAGCTCCTGGTACCCGCTGGATATCACTGCCGTGACGCCGACCTTCCGCAAGCCGGGCTACTCCACGGACTTCCTCAACTGGTCCAAGGGCGACTATGAATACGCGCCGGTTACTGACTTCGTCGTTGGCGCCGAGCACGCCCCCTACACCAACTGGCGCGGAAACCGCGGCGATATCCCGAAGGGCTGGCTGGAATCCGTCGGTGCGGTCAAGCGCGCCTACATGCCGGTGGGAACTGAACTCGAGCACATCGACTTGGCCCCAGGTGAGCGCGTGCGCGTGGAGTACGGCACCACTATGACCCGCATCAACTACCGCGAAATCCACTGCGGCAAGGACGGCAAGTACAGCCTGACCTCCAACTACAAGCAGACCACCGCTCCCAGCGGCTTCTGGGCGGAGGCCACCATCACGGGCAAGGACGGCTCCACTCGCACCGAGGACGTCACCCCGGAGGAGTACCGCAAACTTCCAGTCCCGACCCAGACCATCTACTAATCCACCTTTAATCCCCAAGGAGAAATCACCATGTTCAAGACCAAGATTGCTTCCACCACCGCTGCCGTGGCCATCGCCTGCGGTCTGATCGCTACCCCGGCCGCTAACGCCCTCCCGGCACGTGACCTGGGCCCGGCCAACCCGACCACCATTG
Organism: Corynebacterium sp. HMSC069E04; assembly: GCF_001813175.1. NCBI lineage: Bacteria > Bacillati > Actinomycetota > Actinomycetes > Mycobacteriales > Corynebacteriaceae > Corynebacterium > Corynebacterium sp. HMSC069E04. The sequence continues at coordinate 8,135 of NZ_KV811626.1, forward strand.
GTGAGCACTGCACCAACCCGGGCGACACCGGCCAGACCGTTAAGATCAAGCGCACCTACTTCGACGGCTCCGCTGGCTCCTGGACCATCTCCAACTACAACGATGAGCCGCTGCCGGTGACCCGCTCCATCAAGGAAACCAAGACCAAGACCTGGAACGTCTCCGCCGGTGTGGACTTCAAGCTGCTGGATCTGATCAACTTCACCTTCTCCTCCAGCTACACCGACTCCCAGTCCTACGAGGTCGGTGAGCAGGTCGGCCCATACAACATCGCTCCGGGCAAGACCGCCGTCATGCGCGCGGGTTGGGTGGTTTCCGACTTTGAGGGCCAGAAGACCATCTGCGGTTCCGATAACACCTGGCAGGCTAACGGCGACACCTTCACCGCTACCCTGCCGAAGGAGCGCCACGTGGAGGTCTCCACCCGCGACAACAACGATTGGGGCTAAGACGTGCTGAAGAAGTCCATCGCGCGCACTGCCGCGAGCGTCTTCGCTGCGCTGAGCCTGCTGGCAGCCGCTCCCGTTGCCCACGCCGCTGACTTCGGCGGGGACTTCGAGCTGCCCCAGCGTTGGAACGATGATTTCAAGCCGGGCACGCACTGCGCAACACCCGGTGAGAATGGCACCTATGTCACCGCCACTCGCCGCTGGTTCAAGCAGACGGATGCCACCAGCGTGGCCAACCGTAACGATGAGCCCGTGCCGGTCAGCCACACCGTGACCCAGGCCCGCACTCAGACCATTGAGGTCTCCGGCTCCATCAAGGGCGAGGGCGAACTGGCCAAGGTGCTGACCCAGACCTACGGTTTCAACTATGTCCACGAGCAGCACTGGAAGCTCAACCAAGAGGTTGGCCCGTACACTCTGCCGGCGAACTCCCAGGGCAAGCTGGTGTGGGGCTTTACCATGCTCGACACCGACGGGCAGGACGTTCGCTGCAACGCTGATCAGGAATGGGAGGCCGTGGGCAAGCCCTACTCCGCCACCGTTCCGGAGGCGCGCTACTCCGAGCTGCAGCTTGGCGATGCCCCCGTCTGGAACTAACCCAGCTATCTCACCCGCCCAGACTTTACAAAAGAGGGCACCTTCACACCGCTTCGCAGCGGCCGAGGGTGCCCTCTTTTTGGCGTTTCACAGCATGATCAAACGGCAGCGGGAGCATTGCAGAACGGCAATGGGAACCTTGCAGAATGGCAACGAAGTCTTTGCAGAACGGCAGCGCGAGCATTGCGGAACCACAACAGCGCAGGCGATTCCTACCAATAGGTGACAACCACTGGGCGATGCTAATCTCGTCGCTCTGGCACGGCTAACCCGCGACGCCGAACGGCCTCCACGCATTTCGAGGACCACGAATATACTGCGCCACATGCCTCATCGAATCTTTTCCGTGCCCTTCGCCGACATCTATCCGCACTACGTCAACAAAGTGGAGCGCAAAGGCAGGACTGTCAGCGAGCTCCACGAAGTCATCACCTGGCTTACCGGCTACTCGGTTGAAGGACTGGGGAGGGTCCGAGAGCAAAAGATCACCCTCGAGGAGTTCTTCGAGCAGGCCCCTCAACTGAACCCGTCTCGCCACCTCATCACTGGCAGCATCTGCGGACACCGTGTCCAGGACATCGAGGACCCACTGATGCAGAATATTCGGTACCTGGACAAGCTCGTTGACGAGCTAGCCAAAGGAAAGGCCATGGCGAAAATCCTTCGCGGCTAGTATTCGCCAACTGCGCTATTCAAAGCTTCAAGCTTTAAGCCACAAAGGGGTACGGCGGCGCGGTCTTCTCACGGAAGAAGTAGCGCGCGTGCGTATGGCGGACGGATTCTAAATTCTTAGCGCCAATCGCCACAATCTCGACGTCAGGATCCTTATTTACTTGATCCAGTCTATGACGAGCGCGGGTTCCCTCGATGAGGGATTCGTACTCAGTTACTTCCAGTGCACCTGTCGGTCGATGGTATTTAATCAAATAGGCTGGCATCGATTTATTCTCCCTCCACGTCACGTTGAACTCGGCGTTCTTCGAATTCATGGATTAATTTATCTAGCATCTTATACATGCTACGTCGCAATTGACGTGCTTCTCTTTGCGTTGTATCAGCAGGTTGGTTGCCTTCGAAAGGCTCAGTAAGAATATCGACGAGCTTTTCCACCCTGTTTACGACTTCGGACAGTTCATGCAAAGCGCGGGTCTCAATCTCAAATCCTGCCGGAATTTTTCCGCCGAATTCGAGGTATCGGATTTCTCTCCCCTACAAGTCTCCTGCCATTTCATAAAGGTTTGCCCACTGCGACTGAAGCGCCGTTCGTAACTGAATTTCTGCACGCCCGGCCTCAGACATCACATGTAGGTGCACCGCGCGATAGCCCGAGTGCGGTTCCTCGCGCATGTCCCGGAGCTCTACCTTCCTCGCCCCAGCCTTCATAAGATCTCGAGAAAGAAGCTCCGCCAGTATCGATTGTTCCTTTAGAGTCACGTCGAGATCCAGCCGTACTCCAGAGACGTCTTGGATATTCTCCAAAGGAAAGCTCGGCATTCGACTCAACTTCTCCCTCAACGTGTCTCGTGTTTTTACACGAGAACCCAGGAAGTATGTATCTGAATCTGGCTCCACAATCGAGTCTGAACTCAGTGTCAACCGATTATCAAGTTGTGCCATGGTCTGACCTGCTTTTTGAATTATCGCATCACACAGGGCTGATTGCTGGCCCAAGAACAGACCAAACCGTTCCTCATCAACCGCTTCCCCATTCCGTAACGCACTTCCTATTCGATGTACTTGTCTCTTACTAAACGTCGTCGGCTTGTGTTCCAAGAACCTCAAGGTTCCCCCTTCTTCGATAATGGCAACCCCCAAGACGAAGTGTTGCCTGTAGCTCCAGACACCCTTGCTAGACCGCGTGCGTGCGGACGTGCATTCCCCCACCTCTTGGATGCCTGCTCTAAAGAATACGAGGGCGACCGGACATCAACACCACAATGTCGCTCATGCGTTCGATGGTCAATTTCAAACGCACACCCCAGAAGTCAAGAGAAGACACACCCCACCTTCAGCTTTGCCATACTTAACGCATGACTTCGCTAGAAACTTGTGCCAGCGACTGGGCGGAAACAATTGCGGCCGCACTCGAGCGCGAATTCCCCGCCGCGATGCACCACACAAGCGCTTCCACAGAAGACTGCGACGTGCGCCCCGCAAGCTGCACCCCAGTTTCTACGGTTGTTTCAACTGGCACTCCAGCGTCCACATGCAGTACTCAGGCACGCTACTAAACAAGATTCTCGGTCCCGAGCCTCCCAAGGAACTTTCTGCGCTTCTCGACGATCGCCTCAGCACAGAAGCCCTCACCACGGAATACAACTACCTCCTTGCCCACCCCGGATATGAAATACCCTATGGGCGCGCCTGGCTGTTGCAGCTCGCCTCGGTTCGCCCGAGTGAAGCGATGGACAAGCTCGTCGAGCTCACCGCGCAGCACTGCCATGATTGGCTTGGTTCACTCAATCACCCGGTGCGCCACGGCATGCACTCCAATACAGCGTTCAACCTTTTCCTCATTCTCGAGGCCGCAGAGAAACTCGGGCTGGATTCGCTTGCAAGCTCGGTGCGCGAGGCTGCAGTCCGCCTTTTCGGCGATGACCGCGACTATCCGCTCGAGTGGGAGCTGTCTGGGCACGATTTCCTATCCAACGGACTATCGGAGGCGCTACTCATGTCGCGCGTTCTGCCGGATTTCCCGCGGTGGTTCGACAGTTTCCTTCCCCACCGCGCCGAGGCACTGGACTTTCTTACACAAATTCCTGAGGTACTCGACCCGACCGATGGCCGTTTGACCCACCTCTACGGCCTAGCGCTGACCAGGGCGTGGATGCTCGTTGAACTCGCTGAGCATTTCGACGCCTCCGTCCTACCCCGCGCACAGGCGCTTGCTGCCAGCGCACAACCGCAGCTTGTCGACGGCCACTTCATGTCCACCCACTGGCTCATCACCTACGCACTACGCTTTCAGCTCGCCTGTGAGGGAAAACGCGTGGATGAGCTTCGGTAACAAGTGATTCATAACGCGCACTTAAGGAATGGTTACTGAGCGAGTAGTACTGTAATTTTCTAATTATCGTTCTTCTCAGGAGCTCACTATGGATTCTCGCTACTCGGCACAGCGCGATAGCTACCGCCTGCCGGAAGAAGGAATCCGTATTGATCTTCGTGCTGAGCGTGCACGCCGTAGCCGCTCTCTTCAAGGCCGCGCGGACGCTACCCCTGAGCGCTCGGCCTACCGGCCGCGACGCCGCCCCAGCCAAGAACGGTTAACTTCTCCCTCTTCGACCGCTACCCCTTCACGGCGATCCGCTTCCCTGTCGGCGCCTACCCAACAAACACCAACACGAACAGCACCGACGAGAAAACAAGGAACTTCACCACGGCGCCACGCAGCGCGCCATCACCAGCCTGACAGCCGTCGCGGGATGGAGGTCCTCCTGATTCTGGCGTTGGTGTTCCTCGGGATTGTCGCCGCGCTTAAGTTCAATAAGGAACCAGAAGCACCCGCGCCGCAACCCGCCGACATAGTCACGGAACCCGCCGCAGTCATCGAGCCCTCCCCCGCAGTCGAGATGTACATCCCAGCAATTGATGTACGCACGGACTTCGAAGAAGGCTCCTGCCGAGTCAAAGACAACAAGATCAATCCGGACTCGATGAATAAGGCCTGCACCTATACCGCGGAGGATAAGCCCTATTCACTTCCCGGTACGGATGCTCAAGACATCGTGGTTATCGCCGGCCATACCGGCGCGGGTGTGCCGGCAGTATTTAATAATCTCTACGACGGCCGGGCAGACGAGCACAAGGCTTCAATAGGCGACAAGCTATACCTGCGCACGCAGAACTCCGCTGATCAGTGGCTGGTATACACCGCGACAGATCTGCACGATCCCTCAAAGGACGGTCTCGAGCAGGACGAGAGCATCTGGGGCGCCGATGCCCAGCCCGGCCGCCTGCTCACCATCAGCTGCATCCAGCCAGCCAACCCACTGGCAGCGGCGGTACGCAATGCCGTGGTGGGATGGCAGTTTGAGGGCGTAACCGAATCTCCCGACCCCGCCGCAGAACAGCGCTAAGCCCGGTGCAGCATCCCCCGTTCAGGGGGATTTCCACCACAACACACAGATATCGAACATTTTCGCAGCTCAATAGACTTCACAGTTCTTATTCTTGCAGGTTAACGCGCCTTGCAGCGTCGCGGTTGAAGGCCTCAACCCACCGAACATGTCACCCGTCTGGCACGAAAAGCATCCGCCATGTTACGGGGCAACATTTCGAAACCCTTGTGACTAATGTGAAAGTTGTGGCTATTGTGGTTCACGTCGGGTTGAATCCCTCTCACATACCTCACAAACCCCGCAAGGAGAAGCTTATGAAGCGCATCAACCGCACCCTGACCGCAGCCGTTCTGGCTGGTTCCCTCGCACTGGGCGGCACCGCAGTCGCCTCTGCCCAGATCCCGGCTCCGGCTGAGCTCACGGTCGATGGCGTCACCTACCAGAAGCAGGCCGACGGCAGCTACAAGAGCACCAACGATCTCGGCGGTGCCACCACCCTAACCGCCGAGCAGGCGCAGTTCGCTTGGGAGAATTCGCCAGAGTACCAAGAGCTCCTAAAGGAAACGTCGAACGAAGGTGAAAACCCAGCCGAGGGTGAAGCCCCAGAAGGTAACGAAGAGGGCTCCACCGACGGCGAAGGCTCCGCCAACGAGGGCGAAGGCTCCGCCAACGAGGATCCCTCTTCCAGCGAGTCTGACTTCGACAAGAAGCAGCTGGCTTGGCTGGCCCTGCCGGCTGCCCTCGTCATCGGTGGTGTGACCTGGTACCTGGCCAAGGATGGCAAGACCTACGTGAAGTCCCAGGAGGCTGCACAGAAGGACGCTCCGACCGCTGAGGAGAAGGCCGCTTCCGAGCAGATGCTGCAGGAGAACAAGGACGAGGTCATCGCCCAGGGCGGCCAGCTTGCTGACAGCACTGCTGCTCAGACTCCGACACAGGCTCCGGCGCAGTCCCGCGGTATCTCCGCTGAGACCGGCTCCAACACCGTTGCCCGCGCCCTCGCTGCACTGGCGTTCGCAGCCATGATCGCTGCTGGTGCTGCCGTTGCTCGCCGCAAGCTCGTCTTCTAAGAAGACCTCTAGGCCGCAGGCCAACTAACACAGGCCAACTAACACACAGGCCAACTAACAATGGCCAACTAACAACTCGCTCCGCGTTCCCCAGCCCTCTCATCCAGTGGGCGAAGGAGCGCGGTTTCGCGCGTTTTACTCCACATAACTCCCCTGCCAACACCGCTCACCACCGCAACGCAACCTGGAATATTCGTAGGAGTTTGCATAGAGCACATCAAAAAATCATCCAGACCATTGACCTAGCTCACATGCCTATGGTTAATATGTAGTGAGTCGAAACTAGCTAACGGTGGCAACATCGGCTGACATCGACTATCCAAGAACACGTATATCTATTCCCAGGAGAAGAAACATGAAGCGCATCTCCCGTAACCTGACCGCCGCAGCACTGGCCGGCGCCCTGACCCTCACCGGCCTCACCGCCGCCAACGCAGAGGAGCCCAACACCCAGACCGGCTCTTCCATCACCTCCAACGAAGGCAAGGGAAACCAAGGCAGCAGCAACGAGGGTGACCAGGGCAGCAGCGACAAGGATGGATCCTCCGCTGACCTCAAGGGCAAGCTGTCCTCTGAGGATGGCAAGCCGACCGACCTCGGCATCGCCGCCATCGTCCTCGGCGTTGTTGGCGCATTGGCAGCAATCGGCCCGGCCGCCGCACAGGCACTGGGCATCAAGCTCCCGTTCTAATTCAAGGCTTCTACACCTAAGCTTTTGAAGGCGCCACACTATCGGCGCTAGATAGCAGCACCCCCATCACGTTCGCGATGGGGGTGCTTTCACTTCCCACAGCCGCAAAGATGAGGGACACACTTCACAAAATGACGTGATGCGGGCTACACTAGGCACCCATAGATTGTTCAACAATTCGGGAACTATAGAAGAGGTGTCCTCCTGTAATGAGCGCGCTGCACATAGACCTCAACGCTGACCTCGGCGAAACCACCGCCGGCAACCCCGTGGCCGATGACGCCGCGATGCTCCAGCTTGTCTCCTCCGCCAACGTCGCCACCGGCTTCCACGCCGGTGACCCGCACTCCATCGCGGAAACGCTCAAGGCGGCCGCAGAGGCAGGAGTTACCGTCGGCGCGCACGTTGGCTATAACGACCCAGCAGCATTCGGCCGCCGCTTCATCGATTACGCACCTGCCGAGCTTGCCGCCGAAATCACCTACCAAATCGGTGCCCTCCAGGCCCTGGCCCAGGCCAACGGGACACAGGTGGCCTACGTGAAGCCGCACGGCGCAATGTACAACACCATCGTCCACCACGAGGCCCAGGCCCACGCGGTTATCGACGGCATCAAGGCCTTCGGCGACCTGCCCGTCATGCTGCTGCCCGGCGGCATCGCCGTCGACATCGCCGAGAAGAAGGGCCTCACCGTCATCCGCGAGGCCTTCGCCGACCGCAACTACAACCCCGATGGCACGCTCGTCTCACGACGCGAGGCGAATGCGGTAATGGGTGATGAGGGGGACGTCGTCAAGCGCGTGCTCGAGGTCGCCGAAACCGGCTCTATTACCGCCATCGACGGCTCCGTACTCAACGTGGATGCCCAGTCGGTGTGCACGCACGGTGATTCGCCCGGCGCGGTCCAGCTGCTGCGCGGTGTGGTCAAGGAACTGCAGGCGCACGGAATTGAGATTCGGAGCGCCATCTGATGCATATTCACCCCGTAGGAACGCGCGCGCTGCTCGTAGAGCTAGAGGACTTGTCCCAAGTCATGGCGTGGCACGCGGCGCTCGACGCTAATCCACTCAAGGACCAAGTCGATGCGATTGCCGCCGCCACCACCTTGCTGCTGACCTTTGCCACGCCGAACTCCGCCGCCGCAGCCGCTGAGAAGCTGCAGGATTTCCGCCCCACCGCGCAGGCGGGCGAGGATCCGCGCTTTGTGGAGATCGACGTTCTCTATGACGGCGAGGACCTCGATGAGGCCGCCGAGTTGATGGGCATGTCGCGCGAAGGCCTCATTGATTGGCACACGTCCACCGAGTGGCTCGCCGCTTTTGGCGGCTTCGCGCCCGGTTTTACTTATTGCACCCCGGCGGACTCGGCGCAGAATTTCAACATCGAGCGCCGTGCCACCCCGCGCACCGCGGTGCCGGCGGGTGCCGTCGGTATTGCCGGCGGTTTCTCCGCGGTCTATCCGCGCGTCTCCCCGGGCGGCTGGCAGCTGTTGGGCACTACTTCGACTCCGATGTGGGAATCTGATGCCCACCCGCCGGCACTGGTCCAGCCCGGTGACCGCGTACGCTACCGCGCGGTGAGCTCGCTGCCGGACGTGGTGTCCACCACGCCTTTTGGCCGCCGCACCCCGGCGCGCTTGCCGCGCTTGGAGGTCCTCGATGCGGGGCTGCTCACCCTCTTCCAGGATCAGGGCCGCCCCGGCCGCGGCAACCTGGGCGTCACGCCCTCGGGTGCTGCGGACTTGGCCGCTGCAGCCACAGCTAACGTCGCGGTGGGCAACCCGCGCGGCGCCACCGTACTAGAGAATATCGGCGGCATTCGCCTGCGCGCGCTGACCGACGCCGTCGTGTGCGTCACCGGCGCCCAATCCCGCGTGCTTCTCGACGATATGCCGGTGCACCTCGCGCGCCCGGTGCTCGTCACCGCAGGTTCGACGGTGACGGTGGATCCCGCAACGGTGGGCCTGCGCAGCTACATCGCCATCCGCGGCGGCATCGTGGCGGATGCGGAGCTGGGCTCAGCCTCCACCGACGTGCTCTCCGGGCTGGGGCCTACACCGGTACGGCTGGGCGATGTCATCGGTGTCCTCCCCCGCTCCACCGCAATGACGGATGCGCAGCTGAGCAACCCGATGCGCGTGCGCGAAGGCGCGCACGGCCAGACCGAGGGTGTGCTGCGCTGCGTGCTCGGCCCGCGCGATGACTGGTTTACGCCCGAAAGTCTGGAGGCGTTCCTGGCCACCGAGTGGACCGTTACTGCACAGTCCAACCGCGTGGGCGTGCGCCTGGTCGGCCCGGAGGGCTCCGTGGCGTTGAGCCGCGCCCGGGAGGGCGAGCTGCCCTCGGAGGGCATGGTCGCTGGCTCCGTCCAGGTACCGCCGAGTGGCGAGCCCGTGATTTTCCTCCGCGATCACGCCGTGACCGGTGGCTACCCGGTCATCGCCACAGTCCTCGAAGAAGATATTGATATCGCCGCGCAGCTCCCGCCGGGGGCGACGGTCCGCTTTGAACTCGCTTAAATACTAGTAAAGGAACACCCACCCATGATCTCTGCAGTCCTTATTGCTAACCGCGGCGAGATCGCCGTCCGTATCGCCCGCACCGCGCGTGACCTGGGCATCCGCTCCATCGCCATTTACTCCGAAGCCGATGCCGGCGCCCTGCACACTCAGGTGGCCGACGAAGCCTATGCGCTTCCCGGCAACTCTGCGGCGGATACCTACATGAACATCCCGGCTCTCCTCGATATCGCCGTGCGCGCCGGCGCTGACGCCATCCACCCCGGTTACGGCTTCCTCTCGGAGAACGCCGACTTTGCCCGCACCGTGGCCGAGGCCGGCCTGACGTGGATTGGCCCGTCGCCTGAGTCCATCGAGCTGCTCGGCGACAAGATTGCCGCGCGCCGCGTGGCCGAGGAGGTCGGCGCCCCACTGGCACCGGGTACTTCTGATCCCATCGATGACTGGCAGGAGGCCCGCGCCTTCGCTGAGGAGCACGGCCTGCCCATCGCCATCAAGGCTGCATACGGCGGCGGCGGACGCGGCCTGAAGGTGGTGGAAAACCTCGAGGACATCGAGGCGGCCTTCAACTCCGCCGGCCGCGAGGCCAAGGAGGCCTTCGGCCGCGCGGAGTGCTACGTGGAGAAATTCCTGACGCACCCGCGCCACGTGGAGGCGCAGATTCTGGCCGATACGCACGGCAACGTCGCCGTGCTGGGCACCCGCGATTGCTCCACGCAGCGCCGCTTCCAAAAACTCATCGAGGAAGCCCCGGCGCCCGCGCTTTCCGACGAACAGCGCACCGGCATCCACGAGGGTGCCCGCGCTATCTGCGCAAAGGTGGGCTACACCGGTGCCGGCACGGTGGAGTACATCGTCTCCGAGGATGGCACGATCTCCTTCCTCGAGGTCAATACCCGCGTGCAGGTGGAGCACCCAGTGACCGAGATGGTCACGGGCGTGGACATCATCGCCGAGCAATTCCGCATCGCCTCCGGCGAACCCCTTTCCTTCGTGTCCTCATCTTCGTCCGATGCGTCTGAAGCGCATGCGTCTGAAGCTCATGCTTCAGACCCTGAAATGGACGGCCACGCCTTCGAGTTCCGCATTAACGCCGAGGACATCCTCAACGGCTTCGCGCCGTGCCCCGGCACCATCGTGCGCTTCGAGCCGCCGACCGGCCCTGGCATCCGCGTCGATTCCGGCGTGCGCACCGGATCCATCGTGCCTCCCTACTATGACTCGCTCGTGGCCAAGCTCCTGGTCTGGGGCCCAACCCGCGAGATCGCGCTGAAACGCGCGCAGCAGGCCCTTCAGGAATTCGATATCGAAGGTGTTCGCACCGTGCTGCCCTTCCACCGCGATATGGTCTCCTCCCAGGTCCTCGTGGACCATGGCGACGCCGATGCCGCGGCCGGCATCTACACCGACTGGCTCGACCACAATTACCGCCCGTCAGCGGAGGCCACGAGCGCCACCGTTCCGGTGGAGGCCATCTACGCGCAGCGCACCCGCGTGGCGCTGGAAATCGACGGCAAGCTGGTCAGCGTGGGCTTCCCCACGGAGATGTTGTCGCAGGGGCCGGTGAAGGGGGCGTCGGCAAGCGCGGCGTCTGGAGCCAGCGGCAGCGGCAACGAGGTGACCTGCCCCTACGAGGCCAACCTCGTGGCATGGAACGTAGAAGACGGCGAGACCGTCGAAGAAGGCCAGGCCATCGCCACGATCGAGGCAATGAAGATGGAATCTGCGGTCAAGGCTCCGTCTGCGGGCAAGCTAAGCCGGGTGGCAACGGAAGGCTCGAGGCTGGAACCGGGCGCGGTAATCGCCACGATTTCTTAAGCGGCGGGCTACTGTAAGTCGCATGCTTGCAGATTCCGTCGCCTCCGCGCTCCGCGCCGCCATCTCCGAAGGCGAGTACATGCCTGGGCAACAGCTCAGCGAGGTCCGCGCGGCCGAGCGCTTCGAATGCTCCCGCAACACCCTGCGGGAGTCCTTCGCCATGCTCGCTTCCGAGCGCATCGTGGAGCGCATCCCGCACAGGGGTGTCTTCATTGCCACCCCGGATGCCGATTTCGTGCGCGATCTATATTTAGCGCGCGCCGCCATCGAGCCGGCTGCTGCGCGCTACGCCGCCTTTGAGGACCCAGGCGAGTTGGTGCGGCTGACCGAATCCGCCGTGCAAGACGGCGCTCCCCGCCCCCTCATCAACCAGCGCTTCCACAAGAGGTTGGTCGCTGGTCTGGGCTCACCGACGCTGGACCGCTCCATGTCTCATCTCCTAGCGCGCATGCGACTCACCTTCTTGCTGACATTGGAGCGCTACCCGCAGATTCACGATAACCACGTGCAGGCCAACATCGACTTAGCCCACCTCATCGCGCAAGGCGAACGTGAGGCCGCCGCCGATGCCTGCCGCGCGGACTTGATGCGCGCGATGGAATCGATTCTTCGGGTCCTTTAGTCTCCGAGTCCTCTAGCTGCGCCTGCGCTCCTGTTAGCCGGTTCCACCCGCGCGAAACTGCTCGGCCCACATGGTTCTAGTGAGATGGTTCGGGTCAAAAGGTTCGTTTACCCCCAAGTGAACCATGTACGCATTCACAGAAGGTTTGTTTGCCCCCAAACAAACCTTCTGACCAGAACCATCTGAGTAGAACCATGTATCAGCGTCATGAGAGCTAGAGGAAACGCCACCGAACTGGGGGCTTAGGGGATGAGGAAGTTGCGGTCCGGGATGTCGGTGACGAGCATCTTGCCTGGGGCGTGCGTGATGGCCAGGCTGGGACGCGAGTTCATCACGATGGCCTGCGGAGTCACGCCGCACGCCCAGAAGACCGGGATTGTGCCCTCAGGAATGTCGACGGCTTCGCCGAAATCGGGCTGCGATAGGTCTTCGATGCCGATGGCGGCCGGGTCGCCCACGTGAACCGGGGCGCCGTGGACGCCTGGATAGCGGGAGGTGATGCGGACGGCATCGGACACCTGGTTCGCGGGGATCGGGCGCATCGATACGACCATCGGCCCGGAGAAGACCCCGGCTGGGGTGGTGGCGATGGACGTGCGATACATCGGTACGTTGCGGCCCTGCTCGATATGAGCGATGGAAATACCATCTTCCACAAGTGCATTCTCAAAAGTAAAGGAACAACCGATGAGGAAGGAGACGATGTCTTCGGAGTAGAAAGGGGAAGCGTCGCCAAGCGTCTGCGTGAGCTGGCCGTCCTCGTAGAGGTTGTAGGCCGGGATGTCGGTGCGGATGTCCCCGCCCGGGATGAGGTCAGAGGTGAACTGCCCGGCCTCCAGCACGCCGACGATGGGGCACGGCTTGGGATTGCGCTGCGCGAAAAGAAGGAAGTCGAAGGCGTACTCGCGCGGCAGGGCAATGAGGTTGGCTTGCATAAAGCCGCGGGCGTGGCCGGCAGTGGTGGTCATGTCGTGTGCGCGGGCAAAGGCGCGCACTTCTGCGGGAGTCTGCATCATGCCCATAGGTTAACGATTCCCGAGATGGATTTAATGCCAATGAAGATTTCCAGCGCGAGCGCCAGCACACCGGCGATAAGCAGCCACATCGGCTGCTTAACACCGTGGGTAAGGTCCTGGCGCTTGAACGCCACCCACATGACCATGGCGAAAGCGATGGGCAGGATGATGCCATTGAAGGCGCCAGCGAAGATGAGGAGCTTCTGCGGTGCAGAGTTGAGAATGCCGAAGAGGATGGCGCAGACCACGATGAAGCCTACGGTCAGGAAATTGCGAGTACGCGGGTTGATCTTCTGGGTGGTCACGAAGGTAATCGAGGTATAGGAAGCACCGATGACCGAGGATAGGCCGGCAGCGAAGAGGACGACGCCGAAGGCACGGAGACCAAATTCGCCGGCTGCGTGACGGAAGGCATCGGCAGCCGTGTTGTCTTCAGAGAGCGCAACGCCGGTCGACACGACGCCGAGGACCGCGAGGAAGAGTAGCACGCGCATAATGCCGGTGACGATGATGCCGAGCACGGAGGTCTTGGTAATCGCGTTGACGTTTTCCGGGCCGGACAGGCCGGAGTCGATGAGGCGGTGTGCACCGGCGAAGGTGATGTAGCCGCCCACCGTGCCGCCGATGAGGGTGGTGATGACGAAGAAATCGACGCTCTCCGGCATGACGGTGTTCTTCAGCGCCTCGCCCACCGGCGGCTGGGAAACAATCGCCACGTAAAGCATGAGCAGAATCATGATGGCGCCCAGCGCGGCGACGATGCGGTCGAGCGCGACGCCCGCCCGCTTGGACAAGAAGATGAAGATGGCGATAGCGGAGGCGATAAGGCCGCCGATACGAGCATCGATGCCCAGCAGGGCGTTAAGGCCGAGGCCCGAGCCGGCGATGTTGCCGATATTAAAGACCATGCCGCCGATGAAGACGAGAATGGCGAGGAACCATCCCAGCCCGGGCAGAACAGTATTACCCAGCTCGTTGGCACGCATGCCGGAGATGGCAAGCACGCGCCACACGTTCAGCTGAATGGCGATGTCGACGATGATCGACAGCGCAATGGCGAAGGCAAAGGCGGCGCCCATCTGCACGGTAAAGACGGAGGTTTGGGTCAAAAAGCCCGGGCCGATGGCGGAGGTGGCCATGAGGAACATGGCGCCGGCCATGGCGCCGATGCCCTTGGGGGCCTGCGCTTCTTGCGGCGCGTTCTGGGCGGCTTCCTGGGAAGCGGAGGATTTGGTGGGGTCCGAACTCATTGTTGGGCACCTTTCGTGACGAAGGTCGCATTAAACGTTGGTGAAAGCATAAGGGTTGTTGAACAATCTGTAAACAGCGCGGGGGTGGCGCACGTTACACCCACGGCAAAAGTGCAGCCACCCCCACACCCCTCGCCAGATTTCATTGCACGGCAATAGAAAGTGACCTAGGATACAAGTTAACTAATGGCCATTCGCATAAATCTATGGAGGAATTCATGCCCCAGGACATTTACATCGCCGGGGCTGCACGCCTGCCTATCGGCAAATTCGGCGGCAGCCTCGCGCGGCTTTCCCTGACCGAACTTGGCTCCCTTGCGGCCGAAACGGCTATTGAGCGTTCGGGGCTTTCAGGAGAAGACCTCGACACCGCCGTGGCCTCCAACGTCATGCCCGTTGTGCCGAAGGACCTCTATCTCTCCCGCGCGATTGCCCGGAACGTAGGGTTGCCAGACTCCTCCACTGCCATGGGCGTTAACCGCCTCTGCGGCTCCGGTGTCCAAGCAGTCATCAGTGCAGCCCAACTCCTGCAGTCTGGCGACGGCTCTCTAGCGTTAGCCGTCGGCGCAGAATCCATGAGTAACGCGCCCTACTCCGTCGAAGGAGCGCGCTTTGGCAAGCGCATGGGGGATGGCAAACTCTACGACTGGCTCACCGGCGCACTCTCCTGCCCCTTCGGCACCGGGCACATGGGCGTGACCGCAGAAAACGTCGCTGCGGATAACAACATCTCCCGCGAACGCCAGGACGAATTCGCCGCCGAATCCCAAGAGCGCGCCGCGAAGGCCCGCGCGGAGGGTGTGCATGCCGAGGAAATCGTCCGCGTCGGCGAGCTGGACTTTGATGAGAGCGTGCGGGAGACGAGCGTCGAGAAGCTGGCAGAGCTCAAGCCGGTCTTCGTTAAAGATGGAACCGTCACCGCCGGCAACGCCTCCGGCATCAACGATGGCGCTGCGGCCGCCGTGCTGGCCACCGCAGAGGAGGTGACCAAGCGTGGCCTAGACCCGCTGGCGAAGATTGTGTCCTGGTCCATCGCGGGCGTGGACCCGACGCGCATGGGCATTGGCCCCATCGCCGCCGTGCCGAAGGCGCTTGAGAAGGCCGGCCTGGAGTTGCAGGATATTGACCTCATCGAATCAAACGAGGCCTTCGCCGCCCAAGCCATCGCCGTGCAGGACCAGCTGGGCTTCGACCCGGCCAAGACGAATATCTATGGCGGTGCCGTCGCGCACGGTCACCCGGTTGGCGCGACGGGCATCATCCTGCTAACCAAGCTGGCTTATGCGCTGCGCCACCAGGGCAAGCGCTATGGCCTGGTCACCATGTGCATCGGCGGCGGTCAGGGAATCGCCATGATTATTGAGAATGGAGCGAAGTAAATGAGCATCACCAAGGTAGCCGTCATCGGCGCAGGTTCCATGGGTTCTGGCATTGCGGCACTGTGTGCGTCGGCAGGCATGGACGTCGTGCTGCTGGACCAGGACGCGGAGGGCGCCCAGAGGGGCGTCGAGATCCAGCTCAAGCGCAAGGGTTTCCACCTGCCGGAGTTTGCCGAGCGCGTGCGCGCCAGCGATGACTACGCCCTGCTGGAGGACCGCGAGTGGATCATCGAGGCCATCTTCGAAGACCTCGGCGCCAAGCATTCGCTCTATCAGGCCATTGAGCCTCATTTGTCTGCGGATGCTCTGTTGAGCTCGAATACCTCTACCCTGCCACTGGCTTCGCTCCTGGAGGGCGTGCCGGAGACCCGCCGCGATAAGTTCGCCATCACGCACTTCTTCAACCCGCCGAAGGTCATGCGCCTGGTAGAGCTCATCGCTTCCGGCTCCACGGAGGCTGCTCTGCGAACGACCATTGAGCAGACGCTGGGCAAGATTGCGCTTGAGTGCCGCGATACGCCGGGCTTCATTGCCAACCGTGTGGGCTGCTACTGGATGGCCGCCGGCGTCGCCCGCGCCCGCGAGTTCGACGTGAGCTACGAGCTTGCGGACGCTGCCTTCGGCCGCGCCTTCGGCATCCCCCGCACCGGTATTTTCGGGCTGCTCGACTACATCGGTCTCCAGCTGGTCAAGCCCATTTGGACGTCGTTGGAGACGGCCTTGCCGGCAGGTGATCCGCTGCTTGACGTCCCCCTTGGTAATGACTCCTTCATCGAAGGTCTCGTTTCTCGGGGGCTGACCGGCCGCACTGGTGAGGGTGGCTTCTATCGCGGCCGTGACGAGGTCATCAACTCCTCTTACGAGTACGTGCCCCGTACTCAACCCTCCGATCCTGTCGTGGGCCTCAAGGATCCGCGCGAGGTCATGGACACTGACTCCCCCGGCGGCCGTTTTGCCCGCGCGGTCTTCCTCGACACGCTGGCCTACTGCTGCGAGGTAGCTCCCTCCATCGCGGACCACGTGGGCCTCATCGACGAGGGACTGACCTTAGGCTTCGGCTGGAAGAAGGGCATCTTCGCGCTTGCCGACGCCATCGGTATCGACCACGTCGCCTCCGCTTATGGTGCAGACGTTCCTGAATTGGTCTCCGCTGCTGCTCAGGCGGGTGGCTTTTATGGCGAGGGCTCAGTGCTGTCCTCGACGGGTTCTCGTCAGGAGCTCGCGCCGCGCGAGGGCGTCGTAACGCTGTCTTCTCTTGATACTGAGACCATCGTTTCTCTGGAGGCGGGCGCAGTCCACGCGGTATCTACCTCAGCTGGGCGCATCGGCATCATCGACCTGCACACGCCGATGAATTCCTTGCCTGCCCCTGCCCTTGAAGTTATCTGCGCCGCCCTCGACGCTGTGCCCTCTTCCAACCTTGTCGCTCTGGTCATTGCTAACGACAAGCCGGTCTTCTGCGCGGGGGCGGACCTCGCGTCCATTGCGGCTGCGGGTGAATCGGGTTCCGCGTCGCGCGTCGAATCTTTGATCGCGGATGGCTCCAAGACCCTGCGTGCGCTCAAGTTCGCCCCGGTTCCCGTGGTGGCGGCTGTGCGGGGTGTTGCCTTGGGCGGTGGCTTTGAAACTGCACTGGCCTGCGACCGCATTGTTGCTCATGCTGATACGCGCCTCGGTTTCCCGGAGCGCACGGTGGGTCTCTACCCAGGCTGGACGGGCACGATCTCTTCGCTGGAGCGGCTCAAGGCGGCCGGTGTCGAAGACTATCACCAGAAGGCCTTCGACTTCATCGCCTCGGCGCGCAACTTCTCTTCTGCTTTCGAGGCACAGAAGGCTGGTTTCTTGGCTTCGGATGACGTCGTGCTCATGTCCTTCGACCACGTCCTCGCTCACGCTTTGCTCGAGGCCGCGGACCTGGCTGCCTCCTACACCCCGCCTGCAGACGCTTCTATCGAGATGTACTCCGGCTCCCCCGCCTTGGACCATGACTGGCCCATCGAGGGCACCACCGAGAACGACCACGTTATCGTGGCCAAGCTCGCCGAGATGTATACCGCCCCTACTTCCTCCAACTCCGCCCCTACTTCCTCCAACTCCGCCTCGGCTTCGCTGAGCTTCACCGAGTTCTGTGAGCGCGAAGTGGAATTCGACGTACCGCTGGTCCTCCTCCCAGCCAACGTGGAGCGCGCCAAACACATGGCCGCAACCCGCAAGCCCCTCAACAACTAGCCCCGGCCGCTTCTATTTCCCAACCCCGCTCCCTTTTTCGGAGTGGGGTTTCTCCTTGTTCGTTGCGACCTGGACCGGCAATTGACAGGCAGGTTTAAGCTGGTCACTTGCAAGTTTGAGCTGGTCATTCTGTGTACAGCTCAAACTTGCACATGGTTCCACTTAAAAGGCATTAGTCACATGGTTTACTTGCCCCCAAGTAAACCATCTAGGCGTTTACAAACGGTTCGTTTGCCCCCAAACAAACCTTTTCACTAATGCCTTCTGAATGAAACCATCTGGCAGCGCCCTCGTGCTGACAAGGAGGCTCGCTAGGCTGAACGAGGTTGCACGGTGTTTAACGCACCGCGCACCTCGTTAAGAACCTGTTCTCGGTTCTGGAGAAGATCCCGTGGTGAATAGCGCAGCACGATGTATCCAAGATTCTGAAGGTATTTCTCTCTTTGCCGCTCAGCCCGTATCACCGCTTCGGTAGATTTTCCGTAGGTCGCTCCGTCGTACTTCACAGCGCCGTCTATTTCCATGATGACTTTGCCGTTGAGAAGCAAGTCCGGCCGATACCCACCCTGAAGCTCTGGCTGAACCACGAGTTTCTTTCCCAGACCTTCCACAATTAACATGCCGCGCGCATAGGACTCATAGGGAGATTCGGCGAGGGCGGTAGCGTGCATAACCACTTTCCTAGCCTGAGCAGCACCTTTTACACGGCCCATTGCCGTGATCATTGACCGTAAATCGTCAATGCTAACGAGTCGTTTGCGCAAAGCGGAGTCGACAGCCATCAGCCCTTCCTCAAACGTCGCAAGCCGTGCGACGTCGATGCAGGTGCGCGCAACCGACGTGCACCGAAGCCCGAAGCGCTCCATAATGTCTGAGGTTGGCAGCCACATTTTTCGGTACATCACCTTGCTATCCCATTGCCGTCGCGGCGGGACTGTTTTGGATTGCCGTGCTAGAACAACCTGTGCGTCCCGAGACGACAGCGTCCACAAGCCCAACAGTTTGGCCGCAGATCTTTCCACGAGAACTGACCGATGAGCGCTACGCCCGAAGGCAACGATGTCAAAGAGATGGCGTTGGTAGTAAGGAAGAGCTGAATAGTACTCGCTGTTTATCGCGTAACGCGAGGTGAGGCGAATAAGTTCACCTGAAGCAAGTTGTTTCCACACAGGGTGGTTGTTCGAAAGGGGTCGTAGGTAAATGAGGTGTGAATCGTCAATCATGCTTCCATCATCATGGCTTCCAGCCCTCAAAAGCTACGGTCGATTCCCCGTCTGTGGATAACTACAACTCATCCATCGAATTGGCTGATCCTTCAACAAAGTAATCCACAAGGTTCCACTCACAAGGCTTCACTCAGAAGTCTCTAGTCAAAAGGCCCGTTTGCACCCAAGTAAACCTTCTAACAGCACAAAGAAGGTTCGTTTGCCCCCAAACAAACCTTCTCACTAATGCCTTCTGAGCAGAACCATCTTCGACCGCTCACGACGGTTTGAAGTGTCCCAGGTTTTGTTCCGTTT
>NZ_KV811627.1:0-144841 GCF_001813175.1 Corynebacterium sp. HMSC069E04
CATGAGCACAGAGACTAAAACAGCACTAGCCACCCCGCAACCGGAGGAACATAATTCCTGCTTAGAAGGGGGCGGGAAGAAAGTGTCTCACAGGTGGGGTTAATGCCGACCAAGGGGAAGAAAAGCGCACGCGAGAACTAGCCGACGCAGGAGCCGGTTGGGATGGCGTCGACAAGCTGCGTGACGTCACCCACGTGGCCGCGCACCTCGTCCGCAGTGAGCGCATAGCCCGTATCGGAATCCTCCACAGAGGCACCAAACACCACGCCGAGCACCTGGCCCTCCGGGGTGATCATCGGGCCGCCGGAATTGCCCTGCCGGATGCTGCCGCGCACCGTGTAGGCATCGCGCTCCACGCGGCCCGTGGAGTAGATATCCGGCCCAGCGATGGTAAGGCGGTCGCGCACGCGCGCCGGTTCTGCAGTAAAGGGACCCGACTGCGGGAAGCCCAAGACGATGGCATCGTCCCCCGTCACAGCCGCGTGCTCCGCCCACGGCAACGGCTCTAGGTCCAAGCCCGGGCTATGCAACACCGCAATGTCCACATCCGAGTTGTAGTAAACCACATCCGCTTCCTTGAGCCCGAGCACGGTATCAAGACGCACCTTATCCGTACCCGCCACAACATGGGCGTTCGTGATGACGTAGTCCGGTTCCGTAACGAAGCCCGAGCCCATCAGGCGGCGCGAGCACGCCTCGGCATCACCCAGCACGTGGATAACGGATGGCCGCACGCGTTCCGCGAGCTCAGGATCCCCAATATGTACCGCGGGCGCATCCACCTCAACGCCCGAGCCGGAACGCTCCCAGGGCGAGACCAACGGCGGCAGCCCGGACTCGTTGAGGAGCGCAGCCAAGCCATTCGGCAACGCCGCCAGGCGCGAAGGCGCCACCGCATTCAGCGAGCTCAGCACGCGCGATTCACGCAGCGCCTGCCCCGGCTGGCCTCCCAAATTGGAGGCCAGGGGCAAGGACACCAACCAAATCACCACGATGGCCGCCGCAGCTTGGAACACCGCGCCAATCGACGAATCCACGCGCTGCCCCGACCGCGTACGCATGCGGTCCCGCAGCGCCATGCCAAGCGACGTCCCCACCAGCTGCCCCAGCCCCACCAGCAAAATGAGCACGCCGACGGCCAGCAAGAAGCGCACGGCCGCCTGGTCAGTCAGGCCCATCGCCAGCGGGGCCAGCACGGTTCCCAGCACCAGTCCCGCGATGATTCCCACCGCCGCGAGGACCGCTGCCAAAGCCCCCTGCCGCCAGCCCACGCGCACGGCGAGGAGCACGGCAATCACGATCAGAACGTCAACGACTAAGGACACAGAGGGGATACTTTCTTAAGGGCTGAAAGGAGCAGAACTAGCCTATCTTCTCATTATTCGAAGAGCGATCGAGTGAGTCACGCAGATCATGAACCAGATTCTTATCCCATTCCACGCTCCAGCCCGCGTGGTCCATGAGCCCGGATAGCACTCCCGCAGTAAATCCCCACACCAGGTATCCGCGTGTCCGAAACGCCGGCCCCTTCCACCGGCTAAAGCCCACCATCAGGCGGTTGGCAGGATCCACCAGCTCCCGCAGCGGGACGGTAAAGACGTCGTCGGTTTCTTCCGGACTCGCCGGCCACACGGTGCCCGGTTTATGCCAGTACGCCAAGACAGGGCTCACGGTGTTGCCGGTCGCCGGGATATCTAGCTTGCCCCACTGTTCAAGAGGGGTAACGGTGGAGCGGTCGAGGCCGGTTTCTTCTTCGGCTTCGCGCAGGGCGGCGTCGACAAGCGAAGTGTCCTCTTCATCCTTGCGCCCACCAGGAAATGCAATCTGGCCGGAGTGCGAGCGCATCGAGGGCGAACGGTGCGTGAGCAGCACCTCGCCATCCTCAAAACTCGTACCCTTCAGCAGCACCAACACTGCCGATTCGCGGCGGCGCCGAGCGGCCGGGAGGTGACGGATGAGGTGCTCTTGTACCTTGCCGGCATCAACCCCGAGCGCGGGGTGCAGCCACTCAGGGGCGTGCGCAGGAAACAGTCGGCTCATTTAAGAACCTCCTCGACGGCCTCCTCCAATTCTTTGGCGGAGGTAAAGGGTTTAATAAACTTCTCTTCCACCTTGCCATCGCGCACCACGAGGGTGATGGGGATGACGCCCGGCAGCCCGAGCTCGCCAGCAAAGGTCCCATCCTCGTCCTGGTAGCTGGGAATATCGACCTGCAGATCGCTCAAAAGCGCCGCACCGTTGGCGGCGTTGGCGTCCGCATGCACGCCGACGACATTCCACGTGGAGTGCGAGCGCGCAAGGTCTTCGAAGAAGGGCAGCTCCGTGCGGCACGGTTCACACCACCATGCCCACACCGTGACGATCTGGACGTCTTTGGCCGCCGCTGTACCGGCCGCGCCCAGGCAGGGAAGGTCCACACCAGCGATCGGCCCTTCGGGGCACTTGGGACGCTTGGCTACCTCTTGCTCCTGTACCTCGGGGACAGGGACTTCCGGCTCATCATCCTCAAGGAGATTCACCACGCCGACGAATGCGAGTGCTGCCAGCGCAACAATGGCAACGATGCTCGCCTTCACGTATCCAGGCCACCGAGAATATTGGCTCATTGCTCCACCTTAACCCCGCGACGGGCACCATGGCGCAAGGACGCAGGCCGCGCACTTCGGCTTCCGGGCGGTGCACACGCGCCGCCCGTGGAGGATGAGACGGTGTGAAAACACTGTTTGCTCCTCTTCGGGCACGCGCTTGGCGACGTCCCTCTCAATCGCCCGCGGCGTCTTTGCCCCAGTCAGACCGAGCCGCTGGCTTAAGCGCGTGACGTGGGTGTCCACCGTGATCCCCGGTAGCCCAAAGGCATTTCCGCGCACCACCAGTGCGGTTTTGCGGCCAACTCCTGGCAGGGAGGTGAGCTCGTCGATCCCTTGGGGCACCTGCCCGTCGAAATCCGCAACAAGCTTCTCCCCGATGCCCAGCAAGTGGCCGGCCTTCGCGCGCTGAAAGCCGAGTGGGCGGAGAATGCGCTCGAGATCGGAGCGGTCCGCGGCTGCGTAATCCGGTGCGGAGGGATAGGCAGCGAAAAGCTCCGGGGTCACCTGATTGACACGGGCATCCGTGCACTGCGCGGAGAGAACCGTCGCTACGAGCAGCTCCAGCGGGGAGGTGAAATCCAACTCACAGTCGGCGTCGGGATATTCCTCCGCGAGGGCTGTACGAATATGGACAATGCGCGCTGCCTCGGTATCGTCGTCATGCGGTGTGGAAAGGTCAGGGGACATAGAAGTAACTCTAGTGACGGCGGTTAGAATGGGAAGCATGATTTCACTCGTCCTCTTCGTGCCGCTGTGCCTCGCGCTCTTTGCCATTCTCATGGAGAAGCTAGAAGCGACGGCCTTCGAGGATTAACCACGGCGTGTGATTATTTTTCACGTTGGTGGAAATAGTGACTAATTACACTGTATGATGTTGTGCAGTGCCTCGTGGCGCACTGGAGTCTAGGTGCGTCAACATAAACCAAACCAGCTTGTGTCCCAGTGTATTCCGGGCTGCGCAGGCTTTAAGGAGTAACAGTGGAAGGCGTACAGGATATCCTCTCCCGCGCTGGTATTTTCCAGGGCGTCGATCCGGTAGCAGTACAGAACCTTATTGAGCAGATGGAAACCGTCCGTTTCCCGCGCGGCACCACCATTTTTGAGGAAGGTGAGCCGGGAGACCGCCTCTACATCATTACCTCGGGCAAGATTAAGCTCGCCCGCCACGCCCCGGACGGCCGCGAGAACCTGCTGACCGTGATGGGCCCGTCCGACATGTTCGGCGAGCTCTCCATCTTCGATCCGGGCCCGCGCACCTCTTCCGCCGTGTGCGTCACCGAGGTTACCGCCGCCACGATGAACTCTGAGATGCTCAAGCAGTGGGTAGCCGATCACCCGGCGATTGCCCAGCAGCTGCTGCGCGTGCTGGCCCGCCGCCTGCGCCGCACCAACGCCAACCTGGCGGACCTCATCTTCACCGACGTTCCAGGCCGCGTGGCTAAGACCCTGCTGCAGCTGGCGAACCGCTTCGGTGTACAGGAGGGTGGCGCGCTCCGCGTGAACCACGACCTCACCCAGGAAGAGATCGCCCAGCTCGTCGGAGCTTCCCGCGAGACCGTGAACAAGGCGCTGGCCACCTTCGCTCACCGCGGGTGGATCCGCTTGGAGGGCAAGTCGGTGCTCATCGTTGACACCGAGCACTTGGCCCGCCGCGCGCGCTAGGTCTTCAAGGCCGAACCTACATATGCTGCCTCCGGGCGGCTTTGGCCCAATGCAAAATCCCCCGAGAATTTCTCGGGGGATTTTCCTATGCGGTGTTTTACTTCTGAGCCGCGAGGTACTTCAGCGCAGTGCGCGTAGATTGCTCGGCGGCGTGGCGAAGGACCGGGTCGACGTCGTCATACATCTCATCGACGAGCGTCTTGACGTCGACATCCTCACCAAGGCGCCCGCGGACCTCCTTAATCTGGTCCAGGCGGTGGTGACGGCGGTCAATGTACTTACGGGCAACCGCGGAGGTGTCCTCCAAGTCCGGGCCGTGCCCTGGGAAAAGCGCTACATCCTTGCCACGCTCTTCGAGAAGATCCAATGTCTTCAGGTAGGCGCCCAAATCACCATCGGTCTCAGACAGCAGCACGGTGTGGCGGCCTGCGATGGTATCGCCGGTCAGAATGCCCTCCAGCATGGAGTTCTTCGCTTCCGCCGACCACACGAAGAAGCAGGTCGAATCTGCGGTATGGCCCGGGGTATGGACCACCTCAAGCTGAGGGGTAATGCCGTCGACGGTGATCACTTCACCGTCGACAAGCGCGTCCCCTCCGTTGCAGTAATTCGGATCGAAAGAGCGGATGGGGGCGCCGGTGAGCTGGCGCAGACGCTGGGCGCCCGATGCGTGATCATCGTGGCGGTGGGTAAGAAGAATCAACGCCACCTCGCCCGCTTTCGCGGTCACAACGTTGAGGTGACCTTCATCCTCCGGGCCCGGATCGACCACAATGGCGCGGGAATCTTCTCCGGCGCGGATGATCCACGTATTGGTGCCCTCCAAGGCGGTGTAGCTGGGGTTATCACACAGCACGACACCGACGGACTGGCTCACGGGACGCAGTTGGCTATATGCAGGATGCTCCATGGTTCTAACCCTATCCGATTACTCAGCGATTTCTACGATGATTTCAATCTCAACGGGGGAATCCTTCGGCAAGACCGCTACCCCCACCGCAGAACGCGCGTGGATTCCAGCGTCCCCGAAGACCTCACCGAGGAAATCCGAGGCACCGTTGATAACTGCGGCCTGATCCGTGAAAGAGGGATCCGAAGCTACGAAACCGACTACCTTTATCACGCGGGTAATGCGGTCAAGCCCCACGAGGCCATCGATTGCAGCCAATGCGTTCAGCGCCGCCGTGCGCGCCAATTCCTGCGCCTTGTCGAGGCTTACCTCTGCGCCGACCTTGCCGGCGGCAGGCAATTCTCCGCCCACAACGGGCAGCTGGCCAGATGTCCAGACCTGGTTGCCCACCTGGGTAGCCGGGATGTAGGACGCGAGAGGAACAGCGACGGAAGGCAGCTCGACGCCGAGCTCTTCAAGGCGGGCAAGCGCACCCATTAGGATTCCTCCAAAGGGCGCTTGAAATAGGCGACAACGTTCTCCGGGTTCATGCCCGGGGTGATGGTGACGAGCTCCCAGCCGTCCTCACCCCAGGAATCGAGGATTTGTTTCGTCGCGTGCGTAAGAACCGGCGCGGTGGCATATTCCCATTTAGTCATGGAATCAATGCTACTAAATACCGATGAGTTCGCCACCCTCAGCAAGGTAGTGGGCCCAGCTAGTGATGTGCGGGTTCTTGCGCAGAAGCGCGCGGCGCTGGCGCTCCGTGAGGCCGCCCCACACGCCAAACTCCACGCGGTTATCCAGAGCATCCGCGCGGCACTCATTGAGCACCGGGCAGTGGCGGCAAATCACCGCAGCTTTTCGCTGCTCAGCACCTCGCACGAACAGTGCATCGGGGTCACCGTTGCGGCACTTAGCTTGGGTAACCCACTCACCACGCTCAGAAGTTAGCGAGGCATTCTTTAGCATTGTGGACCGTCCTGCACCTTTGACACTGACTGTCACGGCTAGGTAACTCCTTCCAAGCTCACCCCCGTCGAAGCTGAAGATCGTGAATAACCCTCTACTCGACGGAATATTATGTACCATTGGTAAGTCTATTCACAGACCGGTATCCCTGTCTAACAGGTCACACTTTAGGGGGGTCTCCCGGATCTGCACCTGAACCACTAGTGTGTGGAGGGTGACTGTGATCAAATCCCTGGGAAAGCTCGTCCTGTCCACAGCACTGGTCGGCGTCCTCATCGCGCTGGCCATCGCCCCCGTCGCCGGCGTTAGTGGCGTTGCCGTGGCCAGGACGAACGACACGATGCAATCGGACATCCAGGATCTCACCAACGGCGAGGCCCCTGGTGTGAGCACCATCTTGGATGCCAAGGGCAACACCCTTGCCTATATCTACGAGCAACGCCGCCATCCGGTGCAGCCGGATGAAATCTCGGATGCCATGAAGCAAGCGGTCGTGGCCATCGAGGACCGCCGTTTCTATGAGCATGAAGGCGTCGATCTGCAGGGCAATCTGCGCGCTTTGTGGACCAATTTGTCCGCAGGCGGCGTCTCCCAGGGTGCATCGACGCTGGACCAGCAATATGTAAAGAACTATCTCCTCTTGGTCAATGCAACGACCGACGAGGAACGCCAGGCCGCGACGGAACAGTCCGTAGCCCGCAAGCTGCGCGAGATGCGCATGGCCACGGATATCGACGCCAAGCTGTCCAAGGATGAGATTCTGGCTAATTACCTCAACCTCGTGCCCTTTGGTAACCACGCCTATGGCGTTGAGGCTGCGGCCCGCACCTACTTTGGTACCAGTGCCGAGAACCTCACGGTGCCGCAGGCAGCGATGCTCGCCGGCATGGTGCAGTCCTCGGAGTATCTCAACCCTTACACCAATGAGGAAGGCGTCATCGAACGCCGCAACATGGTGCTCCAGGCCATGGCCGACACCGGCTCCCTCTCCCAGGAGGACGCCGATTCCTTTGCCCAGGAACCCCTGGGTGTATTGGATAGCCCCGATACCCTGGCCAATGGCTGCATCGGCGCGGGCGATCGCGGTTTCTTCTGCGACTACGTGCTGGAATACCTCGACGAAAAAGGCATCGACCGCGAGCACCTGACACGCGGTGGCCTGACCATCAAGACCACGCTTGACCCCGATGTCCAGGACCAGGCGCTCAACGCGGTGCGCAGCCATACCGCCCCGGATGCGGAAGGCGTGGCGGAGGTCATGAACGTCATCCAGCCCGGCACCAGTACCCGCAAGGTGCTGGCCATGGTCTCGTCGCGCACCTACGGGCTCGACCTCAACAACAACGAAACCCTCCTCCCCCAGCCGAATTCGCTAGTGGGCAACGGTGCCGGTTCGGTGTTCAAGCTCTTTACTGCCGCGGCCGCCTTGGAGGCAGGCTACGGCATTAAGGACAAGCTGGCTGTGCCTAAGCGCTACGAGGCGGAAGGGCTAGGATACGGCGGCGCTGCTAACTGCCCGCCCAACAAGTACTGCGTGGAAAACGCCGGCAGCTATGCCCCCACGATGACTATGCAGGACACGCTGGCCTACTCCCCCAATACCCCTTTCATCCAGCTCACCGAGCAACTGGGCGTCGAGCGCTTGGTCGACATCGCCGTCAAGCTCGGCCTGCGTTCTTATGAGGAACCCGGCAGCTACGACGGCGAGACTTCCATCGCCAACCACATCAAGGAATCCAACCTGGGTTCCTTCACACTCGGCCCCACAGCAGTGAACGCGCTGGAGCTGTCCAATGTGGGTGCGACGGTGGCCTCGCAAGGCATGTGGTGCGAGCCGAACCCCATCGAGGAAGTCACGGACTCCCACGGCAACGAGGTCTACCTCAAACACACGCCGTGCGAGCGCGCAGTGGGCAAGGAAGTAGCCAAGGCCCTGGAAAACAACATGACGGCCGATACCGAAAAGGGCACCGCTGCCGACTCGGCACGCGCTGCCGGCTTCAGCGGTCAGGCCGCCGCCAAGACCGGTACCACGGAGTCCAACCAGTCCTCGGCTTTCTTGGGCTTCAACTCGGCCGTCGCTGCCGCACCGTATATCTACAATGACGGGACCACCACGAGTCCGCTGTGCACCGGCCCCGTGCGCCAGTGCGCCAGCGGCAACCTCTTTGGCGGCAAAGAGCCGGCGGCAACCTTCTACACGATGGCTGCGCGCGTTCCCGCGGCCCAGAAGGGCACGGTGCCGGACTATGACCGCGCCTACGACTCCGGTACGGTATCGCCGCTTATCGACGGCCTGAAGGGCAAGTCCGAAAGCCAAGCCCGGTCCGCTCTGGAGAAGGCCGGCTTCGTAGTGAAAACCACCGAGGTTCCCGCCCCCGGTGTGGGCTACGGCAAAGTGGTTCGCGTCATCACCGGCCCATCCGGCGCAAAGAAGGGTTCGGAGGTCACGCTCCAGCTTTCCGACGGCTCCGCAAGCGACTCCTCTTCCGCGAACTCGGACCAAGCAGCTTGGGACTCCACCTACGGCGCACCCCCTGCCCCAAGCGGTGACGGCGCCGGCACTGGTGGCGGCCAGCCCTCGCAGTCTGAGCCGCTATTCAGCCAAGAAGACGTCGACCGCTTCACGAATGACGTGCGGAGCTTCTTCGGGCTCTAGTGCCGAGCGCTAAAGCGTGAATATCGAGCTAAAGCGTAGAACGGACTAGAGCGGGCGCGCTAGGGCGGGAACACTAGCGCGCGAGAAGGCGGGCTCTAGTTAAGGGCGGCCTTCACTGCGGTAGACAGGCGCTTGCCGTCGGCGCGGCCGGCGGCCTTAGCGGTGGCCACCTTCATGACGTTGCCCATCTGCTTGATGGTCACCGGCTCGCCGGAATCCTTCTCAACCTCGGCGATAGATTCAGCGACGAGGGTGTTCAGGGAGTCGTCGTCAAGCTGCTCTGGTTGGTAGGCCTCGAAGAAGGGGACGTCAGCAAGCTCTTCCTCCGCCAGCTCCGGGCGTCCATTTTCTGCATAGACCTCTGCGGATTCGCGGCGCTTCTTAATCTCACGAGCGATGACCTTGAGGATGTCCTCATCGGTAATCTCATGGCGAGAACCAGTCGTTTCCTCCGCCTGGATGGCAGACAGCAGAGAACGGATGGCGCTCGTACGGGCCTTGTCCTTGGCCTTCATCGAGGTCTTGAGGTCAGCACGGATAGTTTCTTTCAACTCACTCATGCCCTTCAATCTACGCCTGCCGGCCCAGGTAGTGTGGTGAGGGTGAAGATTTACCCTGTCCTTGGCGGACTCGCCGCCGCTGGTCTGGGCACTGCCGCATGGGCGCATTCAGAGCTCACCAAGTTCGAGCTCAAGGAGTACACCCTGCCGCTACTGGAGCCCGGTACGCTGCGCGAGGAGTCCGAGTTTCGTATCCTGCACGTGTCCGACCTCCACATGATTCCGGGCCAACGCACCAAAATCGAGTGGGTCTCGGGGCTTGATGCCCTTGACCCGCACTTGGTGATCAACACCGGTGACAATCTCTCCGACGAGCGCGCCGTCCCCGAGGTACTCCGCGCCCTGGGCCCGTTGCTGAGCCGTCCGGGCATGTTCTGTTTTGGCACCAACGACTACTGGGCGCCGCGCATCCCGAATCCCTTCAACTACCTGGTTGGGAAGAAGAACGAACCTTCCTACGTGAACCTGCCCTGGAAGGGCATGCGCGCGGCCTTCCTCGAGCACGGCTGGCACGACGCCAACCAGGCCCGCGTAGAGTTCAAGGTCGGCGACGTCCGCCTCGCTGCCGCCGGCGTGGATGACCCACACCACGACTTGGATGACTACTCAGAGATTGCCGGTGCGCCGAACGAGGACGCCGACCTTTCCCTGGCACTACTGCATTCCCCGGAACCCCGCGTCCTGGAGAAATTCGCCGCCGACGGCTACCAGCTGTCCCTGTCCGGGCACACGCACGGCGGCCAGCTCTGCCTGCCTTTCAAGGTAGCGGGCTCGCGCTCCATCGTGACCAATTGTGGCATCGACCGCGTTCGCGCGGAGGGCCTGCACCGTTTCGGAGAGATGTACATGCACGTCTCCAACGGACTGGGCACCTCGAAGTTCGTTCCCTTCCGCGTGTTCTGCCGCCCGTCGGCCACTCTCCTGCACATCACCGAGAAGGCCGCCTAGGGATACCCCCTCCACGCTGCCGTTTTGTCCTTTCAGGCTGGGGTGCGTTACAGTAATCCGGTACCGCTTAGAGCGAGACACCGGGATATGGCGCAGCTTGGTAGCGCGCTTCGTTCGGGACGAAGAGGTCGCAGGTTCAAATCCTGTTATCCCGACCACAAACCCGCAGGAAACTGCGGGTTCTTTTGTGTTTTCACCGAGCAGCAGGCGCCGACGGGCAGAGCCGCCTGCCCCGCCTAGAAACTCGAAGAACCACCGGAACCGGAAAAGCCCGAGCTAAAGCCACTATTGACGCCACCGCTGCTGGAGGAGCTTTCGCGGGCGGTGGTGGCATCGCTGTCCCAGGTGCTCACAACGTAGAAGGGCACGTAGCCGTGGTAGCCGGAACCGGCGAAGAAATTGGAGTCATAGATACGCGTGCGCTCCGGCCGCTCATCGGCCTCGTTGCGCTTCTGCAGCTGCGCCTGCAGGTGCTCCGAGAGCAACGCCGTGCGGTCCAAGAGCTCCAAGTAGCGCTCCATGAACTGCGGGTGGTTTGGCTCCTTGGACAAGGCCACGGCGGCGTCCTCCAGCTCCTTGGTGTGACGCTCAAGCGCCGAGTCGATATCCGCAGCCAAGTATCCTGCCTGGGCCAGGTCTTTGCCCAACTCGTAGAGCTCGAAGCGGCGGGCATCGACATCAGCGCCTTCGATTCGGCGCAGCTTTTCAATGTTGACTTCGGCGGTTTCCACGCGCTCACACAGTTCGCGCGCGTGAGCGATGGGTGCGGCATGCGAGCGGAACTGGTCATCCGGCGCGTCAGCCGGTATCGACATCAGCGAGCCTACCTGGGAGTCGATAGCGAGGAAGTCATCGCGCAGACCCTCCCAGTCCTCACGTAGGCGCTCATCTACCAGCCCCGATTGCAGCGAGTGTGCCCGGATATCGATCTCCCTCAGGCGCTGCGCCACATCGGTATAGGTCTGCGACACGTAGTCCCAATCCTCGCGCGCCTGCTGCGCCTTCTTCTGCCGGCTGCGACGAGCACCGCCGACGATGCCCGCGCCCGCGCCACCAACGCTCAGTCCCGCCGCCCCCAGGCCAATGGCCGCCCCAATGCGCCCATTTTTCGCGCTCTCATACTGGGTATCCGCAGCACGGTCCACATCGATCGCTGCCGCCGCACCCGCAAAGAGACCAGCGGGAATGTTGTCATCCCGCACGCCCGGCTTAATGGCTTCAATGGACTGCTCCAAATGGCTGTCACCCTTGCGCAGCTTCATCCGATCGGCCACGTCCTCACCCGCGAAGACGAAGGCCTGGCGCGGGTCAAGGCCTACGCCGACGAAGACCTGACCATCGGCAAACTTGTCCTTGCCAATGAGCTCCGGGTGATGATCGCGCAGGTACGCCTCCACGGAGTCGTTGACGTTTTCTTTGTTCTTGGCAAAGACCATGTAGTGCAGCCCCCTGGACCACGTCGGGGGCGGCGATCCGGGAGACATCGCCGAGCATGCGCTCTTCTTCCTCCGGGGAAAGCACATCGTCTGGGTCCATGATGTCGGCCTGCACCTCACGCTGCGCGGGCTGCATGAGAAAATCGGAGCGCTCCGGCTCATCGAAGACCGCCAAGCTCGTACCCACACCGATTCCCCCAAGCAGCAACCCGCCCACCAGGGCCGTACCAATAATCGCGCCAACGGAGGTTATTTTGGGGCCGCGGCTGGCAGCAAAAGGTTTGATATCGCGGGAGTCGGTCACGGTGAGCCTCCAATTCCGGAGCGGTCGTTTCCGCCAACTTTACCCCCACAATTGGAAACGACGCGGTGCCCCTACAGCAGCCGCGTCGCCCCTATTCCCTATCACTCACAACGGATTGGAGAAACCGTTTGCCTACCCCCTAAGTAGGCTTTGTGAGCGCCTCTCACTCTAGCACTCTTTTCATTCACAGCGGTAGCAAAATCTGGAAATGCACGTAACGTATCTTGACACTTATGCGATGTGCCGTCCGCAGACCTGTGAGCTAGGCCTTTTCTTTGCCTTCCCGCCCGGCGGGTGCGCCTACGAGCACGAAGGCCGCGACCGCGATCACCCCCAAAATAGCCAGGGCTGTCCACAGCTGCGGGGACTGCCCACCATTGCCCGCCACGGTAATGGCGGAGGTTGCCCATTGCATGGGGAAGAGGTGCACGAGCGCGCTCATCGCGGCGTTGAGATCGGTGCCGGTCGACGCCGCCTTCCACGCCCATCCCACGACGCCGACCTGTGCGACAGCAAGCACACTTCCCAGGAACCAGCCGCCCGCACCAAGCCAGCGCACCAGCGCGAACACCATGCTTGCCGACGCCACCCCAGCCCCCGCCGCCGCAAGCCCCGCCCAGGCCACCGCGGCCGCGGTCACGCCGGTAGCCAAAAGAGCCACGAGCAGGCCCACGACAACACCGATGAGCACCGCTCCGCCGAGCAGCACGAGGATACGGCGGTCGACACGCGTGAGCAGAGCACCAATAACGCCCCCGCCCAGAACCGCAATAGCCGCAAGGAGCATAGCGACGATGGGGCTCAGCAGCTGAGCGGGCTCGGCACCGGCCTCAGCGGGCCCGGCGACGGTCGGCATCGCACGCTGCGCTCCCTGCACCTTGGTCTGATTCTGCTTGGCCATGCCGTCGACCTTTTCTGCTCCTTCCACAAGCTTGTCCACGCCCTTAAGAGCCTCATCGACCTTGGCATTGAGCTCGCCAATGCCAGCATTGAGCTGTTGTGCGCCCTCCGTGGCTTGGTAGACACCATCGTGATAGGCATAGCCGCTCACGGACAACTGGTTGGAAAGCTCGCGCGAGCCATCCTTCAACTGCGTCAGTTGGTCCTGAATGGACTGATCAAATTGGAAGTTCTCCACTTGGCTGCGCAGATCACCGAGCTGCGCGCGGATGTTCTTTGCCTCCGCCGAGTTATTCCCTTCCAGGTCTTTGAGGGTGCCGTCGATTGCCTGCAGGATCTGTCCGCGAACCACCCCGAGACCGATGACTTGGTCGACGGCTCCGCCGACGCCGTCAGCCAGCTCAGTAGCACCGTTGCCCAGCTGCGCGGTGCCGGACTGCAGCTGCACAAGCCCGTCATAAAGCTCTTGCGAGCCGCCAGCCAGCTTGTCTACTCCGCCGCCGAGCTCACCGGCGCCATCCTGCAGCTCGCCGGTGCCATCGGCAAGCTGCTGCGCGCCATTAGCCAGGAAGCCGGCCTGGGCATTGGCTTCGGAGAGGGCTCGGGCGACGTCGTAAAGCTCAGCCGGATCGATGGTGCCATCGCTGGGCGCACCCGCCTGTTCCTGGGACCAGGTCTCGGCTGGTTGCCATTCGGATACGGCGGCGACGGCCGCGCCGATGATGAGCGGCAGGATGAGCACGAGGGTGAGGATAAGAGCGCGGGCGCCAATTTTCCGGTTGGCATCTGCAGGGCTGGCTAGGCGTGAGGTCATGTAAAAGAAACTATCGTTCACGCTGCGCAAAAGCGGTCAGGCGCGCGGAAAAGCCCCGCCAGGAACTAGCTTTAATGAACTAGACCGGCGGGGCTTTTGAAGCCACGAGATTAACTCACTGAGGTGGTATTACTCCTTTTCAGCGAAAAGCTCGCGCACGCGCTTGCCCAGCTGCGGGGAGACAGCATCCCAGTAAGCGTAAACGCGCTCCTCGGTCTCCGGGGACACGCCTGCCATGGCATTGGTGATGTTGTCTGCCAGACGCTCCTTGGCACCATCGTCGTAGACGTTCTCGTACAGGTCGGTGGCCTGTATGGTGTCATTGTCTTCAGCGTGATGGACGTAGGGCGCGCGAACCAGGTCGATACCTGCCGGGTCCGGGTTTACGTAGAGGTCCGGCGCGGTGGTGGTCTCCTGCTCCTTGAAGCGCAGGTTCTCATCACCGTCGAGGTAGCCGCCGCCCTTGGCGTGACGGTTCGGGGAGTAGACCGGATCCTCCGGAGCGTTGAACAGGTACTGCATCGGCCCCTCATGCTCATAGGTGTTGACCTGGTTGAGCGGCTGGTTCACCGGCAGCTGCTTGTAGTTCGGTCCAATGCGGTAGCGCTGCTGGTCGGAGTATGCAAAGACGCGTGCCTGCAGCATCTTATCCGGGGACAGGCCAATGCCCGGGACGATATTGGAGGGATCCAGGGCAACCTGCTCAATCTGTGCGAAGAAGTTGCGCGGGTTGCGGTTGAGCACGAAGTATCCGACATCTACCAGCGGGTAATCCTTCTTGGACCAGGTCTTGGTCAGGTCGAAGGGGTTGAAGCGGTACTCCTCAGCCTCCGCCACCGGCATGATCTGAACCTTGACGTCCCAGACCGGGAAGTTGCCTTCCTCGATGGCGTTGTAGAGGTCCTCGCGGTGGTAGTCCGCGTTCTTACCAGCGATCTCCGTGGCTTCGGCGTCGGTGAAGTTCTCCACACCCTGGCGAGTCTTGAAGTGGTACTTCACCCAGAAGGCATCGCCGGACTCGTTGACCCACTGGAAGGTGTGGGAGCCGTAGCCGTTCTGGTGGCGGGTGGTCTTCGGGGTACCGCGGTCACCCATGAGGTAGGTCACCTGGTGGGTGGTCTCCGGGTTGCGGGTCCAGAAATCCCACTGCATGTCAGCATCGCGCAGGCCGTTGGCGCCCAGACGCTTCTGGGAGTGGATGAAGTCGGGGAACTTGATGCCATCACGAATGAAGAAGACCGGGGTGTTGTTGCCCACGATGTCGTAGTTGCCGTCCTCAGTGTAGAAGCGCAGCGCGAAGCCGTGGACGTCACGCCAGGTATCCGGGGAGCCCTGCTCGCCGGCAACGGTAGAGAAACGGCCCATCATCGGGGTCACGGTGCCCTTCTGGAAGAGCTTTGCCTTGGTGTAGGCGGAGACATCCTCGGTAACATGCAGCTCACCAAAAGCGCCGTGGCCCTTAGCGTGCGGGGTGCGCTCCGGCACGCGCTCGCGGTTGAAGTGCGCCAGCTTCTCAATCAGGTGGATGTCATTGAGCACTACCGGGCCGTTCTGGCCAACGGTGATGCTGGTGTTCTCAGTAGCAACCGGCTGACCGGACGGGCGGGTAGTGTTCGGGCCGCCCGGGGCGCGCTGCCCCTTGTCTAGAACCTTGTCTGCCGCGGACTCATTCGAAGCGTTAGTCATGGGGTTAATGCCTCCTAGATCGGTTGATAATTTGCTTTACATTATCAATCACGGACCTTTCATAGACTACCCATAAAAAATGACCTGCGCAACAGTTTTTAAGGTTGCCAGAGGTCATAGCCTTAACACCGAGGTGTCCAAATCCCACCTCCCCGACTGGTAAGTTATGGGAGGTGAAACGACACTCCGAGCGCGACGATGCGCGCGTCACCGACCTCGCCCTCAAGGCAGGCCGCGGCGATCGCGCAGCCCTCACGGAGTTCATCAAGTCCACCCAGGATGATGTCTGGCGCTTACTCGCCCACCTCGGCGGCCCCGACATCGCAGACGATCTCACCCAAGAGACATATCTGCGCGTCATCGGCGCACTCCCCCGCTTCGCCGCCCGTTCCTCAGCGCGCACATGGCTGCTTTCGCTTGCTCGCCGCGTATGGGTAGACAACATCCGCCACGACATGGCCCGCCCACGCAAGTCCAGCACCGAGTACGAGGATGCCGCCGCCCTTGCTGCGACTCCCGAAAACGCCGGAACGTGGAGCGAGTGGATCGACGCCCGCGCGCTTATCGACGCCCTCCCAGAAGACCGCCGCGAAGCCCTCATCCTGACCCAAGTTCTGGGCTATACCTACGAGGAGGCCGCGAAGATCGCCGGGGTCCGCGTGGGCACTATCCGCTCCCGCGTGGCCCGCGCCCGCAAGGACTTAATCGACCAACGCGGCTAATCGTTATCGAGCCGTTACAAATGGGTGCGGCTGGTCACAGAACCTGCATCTACATGCGCCAAACGGCAAGTTCTGACACCCCCGCCACTGCCTATCCTTAAGGAAACCGCAGCCCCAGCTGGAAAATACCTATCGAACACACCTAATCTTTTTCGAGGCACACGTGATAAATCGATAGTCGAACCGGGCCCGCGAGGCTTTCCCAATTGCCCGCACCACACCTTGGGTAGTGATGGCATCCCCCGGCGCGTGTGAGATTGAGAGACATCTTTACTTTATGTGGAAACGCGCAGTGGCCATCTCTATGGCCTTCATCGGCGTCGTCGTCGGCGCCGGCTTTGCATCGGGCCAGGAAGCAGTCCAGTACTTCGTGGCCTTCGGAAACAAGGGCCTGTGGGGCGTTGTGCTTGCTGCCGCCCTCATGATCATTACCGGCGTGTCGATTCTGCAGCTCGGATCCTACTTCCAGGCTGACGAACACACGGCTGTCTACGACAGGATCACTGGTCCCATCGTCTCCCGAATTTTGGACTGGGGAACCTTGGCCACGCTGTTCTCCATCGGCTTCGTCATGTTCGCCGGTGGTGGCTCCACTATCAGCCAGCAATTCGAGGGCGTGCCGATCTGGGTGGGCGGCGCCGTCATGCTCGTGCTCGTCCTGCTGGTGGGTCTCCTTGACGTGGATAAAGTCAGTTCTGTTATCGGCGCGATTACGCCTTTCATCATTTTCTTCGTGGTCCTGGCCACCGGCTACACCATCATCGTGACCGACGTGGATTGGTCCTGGGCCAATGACTATGCCATCAACAACGTGGAGAGTCCCCTCAACAACTGGTGGCTGGCAGCGCTGAACTACACCGGCCTCAACGTTATGTGTGCGGTGTCGATGTCCATCGTCATCGGCGGCAACATCCTGGATAACCGCGCTGTAGGCATCGGCGGCCTCATCGGTGGCTTCTTCTACCTGCTCCTGCTCGCTCTCCTCGTGGTCTCTCTCTACATGGTGGCCCCGGACGTTCACGAGCAGGACCTGCCGGTACTCTCGCTGATCAATAACGTGAACCCAATCCTGGGTTACTTCATGACGTTCATCATCTATGGCATGGTCTTCAACACCGCCATCGGCATGTTCTACGCCATGGGCAAGCGCCTCACCCGTAAGAAGCCGAAGCTCTTCTACCCTGTCTACGCAGGCGCCTGTGTCGTCGGCTTCATCCTCTCTTTCATCGGCTTCAAGCAACTGGTCTCCAGTGTCTACCCGATTCTGGGCTGGATCGGCCTGCTCATGATTGCCGTCATGGTCATCACGTGGATTACCCAGCGTGACAAGATCACCTCTGAGTCTGACCGCCGCGTGCGCGCCCGCACCCTGGTCAAGCGCCGCCTGGACCCGCGCGAGCACTTCACCAAGAAGAACGAGCGCGAGCTGCGCAAGCTGGCAGCGGCCTCCAACATGGAAACTGAAGAGTTTGTCTCCACCGTCGCCGATGAGATCCATGAAGAACTCGAAGCTGACGATGAGATTGAATACGACCGCGAGGACCCGGATCCATCCGTGACCTTTGTGGAGCACACCAAGCCCGAGGTCCCGAAGGACTAGCGTTTCCCCGCTGACAGAAGAAAAGTCCGCTCCCAGAGTGATATCTGGGGCGGACTTTTCTTATTTATGCGGGTTCTAAAACTCGCTGCAGCTTTGCCTTTAAACTAGCAGCTCCGCAATCTGAATGGTGTTGAGCGCGGCGCCCTTGCGCAGGTTATCGCCGGAAACAACGAAGATGAGACCCTTGTTATCTTCCACCGTCTGGTCTTGGCGGATGCGCCCAACCAGGGAAAGGTCGATGCCTGCTGCCGCCAGCGGGGTCGGCACATCGACGACCTTGACGCCCGGCGCAGAGGACAGCACCTCGCGGGCCTGCTCCGGGGTAATCGGCTTCTCGAACTCCGCGTGCACCACCATGGTGTGACCGGTGAATACCGGGATGCGCACGCAGGTGCCAGAGACCTTCAGCTCCGGGATGCCCAGGATCTTGCGGGACTCGTTGCGCAGCTTCTGCTCCTCGTCAGTTTCTTCCGTGCCATCATCGACGAGGTTGCCAGCCAGCGGCAGCGCGTTATACGCAATCGGGGCGACGTAGGGGCCCAGATCCTCCTCGGAGACCTCGAGCGCCGAGCCATCGTGGACGAGCTCCACGCTGCGGTCACCGATGGACGCTACCTGCTTAACCAGGGTTTCCACGCCTGCCAAGCCGGAACCGGAAACGGCCTGGTAGGAGGCGACGCGCATGGTGGTGAGACCGGCGGCGTCGTGAAGCGCCTTCGTGACCGGCATGATCGCCATGGTCGTGCAGTTCGGGTTCGCGATAATGCCCTTCGGGGTGTTGCCCTTTTCCTGCGGGTTCACTTCCGAGACGATGAGCGGAACATCCGGGTCCTTGCGCCACGCAGAGGAGTTATCCACCACGATGGCACCGGCCTCGGCGAAGAGAGGGGCATACTCCTTCGAGGTAGCGCCGCCGGCGGAAAACACAGCGACGTCAATCCCAGCAAGGCTTTCAACGGTCTGCTCCGCCAAATCTTCCACGACAATCTTCTCCTCGCGGAAGGTGAGCTCCTGGCCCGCCGAACGCGCGGAGGCAAAGAAGCGAACCGTATCGGCCGGGAAGTTGCGCTCCTCCAAGAGGGTGCGCATCACGCGGCCGACCTGGCCGGTGGCGCCTACAACTGCAACAGTGGTCATGACCTTAACTCCTTAAACTTTAGCGTCCGGTACCAGCATAAACGGTGGCCTCTTCCTCGCCACCCAGCTGGAACTTCTCATGCAAAGCAATGGCTGCCTTATCGAGATCGGCCTCGCGGGTCAGCACGGAGATGCGAATCTCGGAGGTGGAAATGAGCTCCATGTTGACCCCAGCATCACGCAACGCTTCCGTGAAGTCGGCGGTGACACCCGGGTGGGACTTCATGCCTGCGCCGACGAGGGAGACCTTGCCCACCTGGTCGTCGTACAGCACGTTGGCCCAGTGGCCCTCCTCCTTGAGCTTGGCCAGGATCTCCATTGCCTTCGGGCCATCGGAGCGCGGGCAGGTGAAGGTGATGTCGGTGGTGCCGGACTCCAGGGAGGAGACGTTTTGCAGCACCATGTCGATGTTGATCTCAGCGTCCGCGATGGTGCGGAAGACCTTAGCTGCCTCGCCGGGGCGGTCCGGAATGCCCAAAACGGTGACCTTGGCCTCGGAACGGTCGGTGGCGATACCGGTAAGTACTGCTTCTTCCACGGGGATATCCTCCATTGATCCGGCAATCAGCGTGCCGGGGTCGGTTGAATAAGACGAGCGAACTCGAAGGGGAACGTTGAACGCGCGAGCGTACTCGACGCTGCGCAGGACCAGAATCTTGGAGCCGACGGCCGCCAGTTCCAACATCTCTTCAAAGGAAAGCTGGTCGAGTTTCTTGGCGTTATGGACGATGCGAGGGTCGGCGGTGTAGACGCCGTCGACATCGGAGTAAATCTCACACACATCGGCCTTAAGTGCTGCCGCCAGCGCCACCGCGGTGGTATCTGAACCGCCGCGGCCGAGGGTGGTGACATCACGCGATTCCTTATTGACACCCTGGAAACCCGCAACGATGCAGATCTTGCCTTCTTCCAGCGCTTCGGTAAGGCGGCCCGGGGTGACGTCGACAATGCGGGCGTTTCCGTGGCGCTCGGTGGTGAGCACGCCGGCCTGGGAGCCGGTGAAGGATTGAGCCTGCGCGCCCAAGGACTCCACCGCCATGGCAACGAGCGCATTGGAGATGCGCTCGCCGGCAGTCAGCAACATGTCCATCTCGCGCTGCGGCGGGACGGGATTGACCTGGGCCGCAAGGTCTAGGAGTTCATCGGTGGTATCCCCCATGGCGGAGCACACGACAACCACGTCGTTGCCCTGTTTCTTCGTCGCCACAATGCGCTCCGCCACCGCGCGAATGCGCTCTGCGCTTTCGAGGGAGGATCCCCCGTATTTCTGTACGACTAGGGCCACTGATGGTCCCACCTTTCCTGTCTGTGAGGGCCAATATCTGTTCACCGCCCAATACCTATAGACCGGCAGTCAACTCCTTTAGCCTACCGCCCTTTGGCTACCATCGAAACACGTACTGGGTATTAATTCCAGGTAGGGTAGAAACAGTGTTTTCAAACCTGGTCGCCATTGCGTTCGCACTGGCCTCGGCACTAGTCGTGGCCTGGGGAACTGTCATACGCCACCGCATCGTGTTGGACGCCAGCTCCCGCAGCGTCATGCGCACTGCAATTCGCACGCCCCTGTGGTGGGTTGGCACCGGTGCCGCCATTGTCGCCTATGCCTTGCAGCTCATCGCGCTCCATTTCGGCACACTGCTCATCGTGCAGCCCATCCTTGTCCTATCCCTCATGTTCACGCTGCCGCTTGCTGCGTGGTATTCCCGCCGGCCGATGCCGCCGCGGGAGATCTTCTGGTGCCTGACGCTGACCATCGCAGTGAGCATCATGGTGGTCTACGGGCGCCCCACCGCAGGCTTGACGACGCCCACCTGGTCCCAATGGTGGCCCGCCTTCGCCCTCGGCGCGCTGACACTCACCGCGCTCTTTGTGGCGGCCTATAACCGGCCGGAGGAATCCGCGCTGGCACTCGGCGCCGCCTGCGGCATCCTCTACGGCTACGTGGCGCT
Organism: Corynebacterium sp. HMSC069E04; assembly: GCF_001813175.1. Taxonomy (NCBI): domain Bacteria; kingdom Bacillati; phylum Actinomycetota; class Actinomycetes; order Mycobacteriales; family Corynebacteriaceae; genus Corynebacterium; species Corynebacterium sp. HMSC069E04. Next base: position 20,830 of record NZ_KV811627.1, read on the forward strand.
CGTAGCAAAAGCGGTGGTTGACGTCCTCTCCCACCAAGGCATCGCAACATTGCTAGCCAGTTGGGAGCTATACGCACTCATCGGACTGGCGGCTTCCGGCACGGTCATCCAGCAGTATTCCTTCCACGCCGGTGCCTTGGCGCACTCCCTTCCCGCCATGACCATCATGGAGCCCATCGTGGCTTTCGGCTTAGGCTACTGGGTCCTGGGTGAAAAATTTCAGGTCGAGAGCGTTGCGGGATGGTGCGTGATGGGCGCTTCACTCATCATCATGATCTCGGCGACGATCGTCTTATCGCGCGTTCCGGTCAACCCGGGAAGCACTCAGCGCGCGGAGCAAAGCCCGCGCTAGATCGCCCACTCAAAGACCACCAGCATATACGCGGAGAACCACGCTGACCACAGGACCCATGCACCACAGGCAGCCCACAGCACGCGCGGCCGCAGGGCACTAGCCGCTCGCACAACCCACGGCAGGATCAAGATAATGGCGGGCAGGAGGAGACGCGGGCGCGAGTGCATGATGCCGTCGGAAAGCAGCACATTCGCGCAAAGCGCAGCACTAAACCACCAGGCCACCGGGGTAACCCTCCCCCATGCTGCCACCAGCAGCACAGGAACGCCCACGATCACCAGGGTGGTGAGCAGGTAGCCCACGTCGTTGTTCTCAGTCAGGGTTTCCCACACGAACTGCACGGTTGCCACACCGCCATCAAAGGTGGAATTCCAATGCTCAGTTTGAATCCCGAAGTAGCCACCAGCATCTGCCAAATAACGCTGCGTCCACAGTAGATATGCCGGTAGCGGGAGCGCTGCGACGACGACACCAAGCCACGCCTGCCAGGAGCGCCGCCCATAAATGAGCACCCACAGAGCAAAGACGGCGAGGAAGTCGACGGAGGTCAACCGAACGAAGGATAAGGCGAAGCCGAATGCCGCTGCACGCCACCAGGCGTGATCATCTAAGGCTATAAGCCCCCACACCACGAGGGCACCGAAAAGGGCCTCGGTATAGGGCATCGAAAATACGATAGACATCGGTGCGCTGCTCACCACGAGGGCCGCTGCACATTGCCCACGACGCTGCGCACCCACGCGCCGCGCCAAAACAATGACTCCGGCGGCCATGACTGCAGTAAGCACGGTGTTAACAATGAGCGCGGCTATCTCCAGACTGATTCCAGTCCAGCCCAGCACCCGCAGCAGCATGGGAAAGCCCGGAAAGAAAGCCATAGTGATTTCATGGACCGGGCCATCCGTGTTGATGTCGGCGTCGAAATACCCCGCGCGTGCGATTTCCAGGTAGTACTTGGAATCCCAGGCTGTGAGCCGATCCCACATTTCCTGTTCATTAACGGCGGCAATGACGCCGAGAACAGTGATACGCACTGCGGTGCCGACAACCGCGACCAGCACAGCAACCGACAGAAGCGCTAGCCTCCCCTGCGCACCTGCCGGGGAGGCAGCAGCTGATAGGGCGCCTTCTACTGCGGTATCCGCCCGAGGTTCCGGTCTCGTCTTTGTGGAGTTTTCTTCGTGCACGCCACACATCCTATCCACACCGCACCACGTCCCAATATGTGAAATCAGTTGCCACACAATGAGAAGCGTTGTATTGTGGCTCACATGACTTTGCGGCACACTCTTCTCCTTAGTAGCCGCGGCGGGATTTAGGTTTGTAGCTTTACGGCCAGCGCCCCGTCGCGGAGCGTGGTGATGCCAACACACACCGCAGCTGGCCGTTCCCCACGATTCGCTCCACAGTTGCTCATCACAGCGACACAGCGAAACACACGCCTCACATAAGGAAGAGACCAACACTATGTCCCCCAACGATTCTTTCATCTCCGCTCCCCGCGAAATCACCACCCCAGCCGGCCCGCGCAATGACAACCAACCTGCCTGGAACAAACAGCGCGGTTCCTCGATGCCAGTTCACCGCTACCAGAGCTTCGCCGAAGAGGTCGAGCCGGTTAGCCTGCCTGACCGCACGTGGCCGGATAAGAAAATCACCGTGGCTCCGCAGTGGTGCGCGGTGGACCTGCGCGACGGCAACCAGGCCCTCATTGACCCGATGAGCCCCGAGCGCAAGCACCGCATGTTCGACCTGCTGGTCACGATGGGTTACAAGGAAATCGAGGTGGGCTTTCCTTCCGCCTCTCAGACGGATTTCGACTTCGTTCGCGAGATTATCGAGGGCAACAAGATTCCGGAAGACGTCACCATTCAGGTCCTGGTACAGGCCCGCGAGCACCTGATCCGCCGCACTTTCGAGGCATGCCAAGGCGCAAAGAACGTCATCGTGCACTTCTACAACTCCACCTCGAAGCTGCAACGCCGCGTGGTCTTCCGCAAGGACCGCCCGGCCATTAAGAAGCTGGCAACGGACGCTGCGGAGCTCATCAAGAGCATTGCCAAGGATTACCCGGACACCAACTGGCGCTGGGAATACTCGCCGGAATCCTTCACAGGAACCGAACTGGACTTTGCTGTTGAGGTCTGCGATGCCGTTGTCGACATCATGGAGGCAACTCCAGAAAACCCCATGATCATCAACCTGCCTTCCACCGTTGAGATGATCAGCCCGAACGTTTACGCCGACCAGATCGAGTGGATGCACCGCAACTTTGCTCGACGTGATTCCATCATCATGTCCCTGCACCCCCACAACGACCGCGGCGAAGGCATCGCCGCCGCTGAGCTGGGCTACATGGCCGGTGCAGACCGCATCGAGGGCTGTCTGTTCGGCAATGGTGAGCGCACCGGCAACGTGGACATCGTTACCCTGGGACTGAACATGCTGACCCAGGGAGTGGATCCGCAGATCGACTTCTCCGATCTGCCGAAGATCCGCGAGACCGTGGAATACTGCAACCAGCTGCGCGTACCGGAGCGCCACCCCTACGGCGGCGAACTGGTATTTACGGCCTTCTCCGGCTCGCACCAGGACGCCATCAACAAGGGCCTGGACGCCCTGGCACAGGAGGTGCGCCCAGGCGCGAACAACACCGAGGTTTCTTGGGAAGAGCTGCAGGAAACCACCTGGGAAGTCCCCTACCTGCCCATCGATCCGAAGGATGTCGGCCGCGATTACCAGGCGGTCATTCGCGTCAACTCGCAGTCCGGCAAGGGCGGCGTTGCTTACATCATGAAGACCGATCACGGCATCAACATGCCACGCGCCATGCAGGCGGAGTTCTCCTCCGTGGTCCAAGCGGTGACCGATGCCGAGGGCGGCGAGGTCAACTCCAAGAACATGTGGGACATCTTTGCCAACGAATTCCTGGAGCGCACTTCCCCGCTGGAGCTGGTCTCCTTCCAGGTGGACAACTCCACCACGGAGGATGAGGATGCCAAGGTAACCGCAACCATCGTCTTCAACGGTGAAAAGCGCATCGTCTCAGGCACCGGCAACGGCCCTATCGCCGCATACGCTAATGCCTTGGAGGATGTCGGAATTGATTTTGAGGTCATCGACTACTCCCAGCAGTCCCGCACCTCCGGTGACGATGCGGAGGCAGCCTGCTACATTGCCGCCGAAGTCAACGGCGCCCAGGTATGGGGTGCCGGCATCGCCGTCTCCACGACGCGCGCGTCCATCAACGCGATTACCTCTGCCGTCAACCGCGCGGACTAACGCTGACCACATCCGCCGACCAGCCGGAAGAAGCAGCAGCAGCAGAAGAAGAAGAAGAAGGAGGAGCTCGGCCTCATCACCCGACCTCCTCCTTTGCGTATAATCCCCAGCACAATCTCTTTTGCTAATGTTTCCCCTTGCAACGCTGTGCTGGATATGCACTGTTGTAGCCCACCACGGCGAGTTATATAATCAACAAAGATAATTTTTCACAAGAACAATTTGAGCATCTTGTGCGGTTAAATGGATTTAAGTCCACGCTACGACATTCCCTACTGCGCACGGTTTCACACCTAGCGAATTCGGCACGGTACGAGTAACGAAGGCGAATAGTATGACGGTCACCAACTACGTGGTCCCCCACCGTGGTTTTGGTGAACCCCGCCGCCTTACGGTTGACGCCGTCAACCCAGAGATGTTCTTACAGCTGTTCTCTTCAGCAGAAAATAGCCATCTCCCCGTTACCTTGTGTGGGCACTCCAGCTCCGGCTTCCGTGTCCGGCATGGAGGGGAAATCGTCGGCGTCATTCCCGCCTCCCAGTCTGCCGCTTATGCAGAGCTGGACTCGATCATCGGTGCGGGATTAACTCCTCAGGCCACCGCAGAGATCGCGCTCCGCGAAGATGCGGCAGAGGAATCCATCCCGGTGTTTGAGGTTCTCCTCCCCGAACCAGGCCTGTGCGTTCCCCTCAATATCCCCCCAGCCCAGCGCTGGGGCATGCTCAACGGTGACCGCGCACTGCATATCACTGATTTTTCGGCGACCACGCACTCTTTGCCGAAGCACCCCGCCCATCTCCTCGTGCGCTTGTCCAACCGCCGGCACTTTTTCCGCCGTGCCATCGAGGTTCACCTAGATGACGAACTCGTCGCCACCATTCCGCGCGATCAAGCCTCGCAGTTGAGCGATACCATCACGGGATTCAAACACGAGGGTCTCATCGCAATTGCTCGCGCCTACTTCACCCCAGATGCCGAAGCCCCAACGTTAACTCTCTACACCGAAGATGGAACACCAAACACCAGTTTTGCGGTGAAAACCGCAGGCGTCATCGCCGCTGCCGCGGGAGCGGCTGCCGCGACGGCGGCAAGTACCGCCAAGGCACACGCAACAATCGCACCTATCGGCAGCTCCAAGGCAGCGGGTGCGGCACAGACCACTGGTTCCGCTGTTACAAAGGGTGCACAAGCCCTCTCCCTGAATTCAGTTGGGGCTGCCGCGACGACTGGAACCCAGATCGCTGTCGCTGGCACCGGGCTCAAGCTAGCCTGCGCAGCAAGTGTCGCTGTACTCGTCGGCGGCACCGCTAGCTTTGTCTCCTCAGTGCGCGCAATGCATCCCGCCCATGACCATGTCACCGACTCGGTTCTGGAGGGCTATACCACGTCGCTGCCGGCTCCGAGCCCGGCCAATGATGCAGAAGCTGACAGCGAACCTTCCGCCTGGGCAGAAGAGGAGACCGAAGGCACCGCCGCAGGGATTCACCGCCCTGAGCATCACAGTCTTGCGACCACATCCCGCGCCATCGAGAACACTGCTTTCTCCGCCTCGGCAGAGCCAACTGAGCTGACCGGGCAGCCTGAGCCAACTGAACCAGCAGAGCCCACTCAACATGCAGAGCTGGCTGCGCCTGAGGAAGTGACTCCTTCCCCTCGCAGCAGCCACGAAGTGCCCGCAACGCCGGAAGCAGAGACTCAGCCCGAAGAGCCGGAGAAGAACACCCCTTCCACGCGCACGAGCGAACCTAGCTCTACGCCGACTCAGAAGGCGACCCCAACTTCGGCGGCTCCGAACACCACTCCGACGGCTACCCCACGTACGTCTGAACCAGCTCCGTCGACCACGGCTGCGCCGATAACTTCCGAGCCCAGCGATTCCCTCACGTCAGAGCCAACCACCGAGTCCTCTCCCGAGCCGAGCGAAACGCCCACCTCAGAGCCGACCACTGAGTCCTCGCCGAAGCCTGAGCACACCTCCGAACCGAGCAGCACGCCAAAGATCTCTCCCGAACCGAGCGAGACACCAACGTCGGAACTGACCACTGAGCCCACGCCCGAGCCCAGCGAAACGCCCAAGCCAAAGCCGAGCACAGAGCGCACTCCTGAACCAAGCCGCACACCGGACCCAACTCCAGAGCCAACGCCTGACCGCGACGGCTGGGTCATCATCATCGAATTCGGTTAGTCACCTCAGCGCGTAGCGCCACCCTTACTTCCATTTAGGTGGTTCGCACCGCTTCACGTGTGCCCTTTCCAGCTTCCTCGCAGTTGGGTACTAAACTGTGAACAATGACTACGACACCCGGCCCCACCAAGCCTGCAGCGCAGCCTGGCGCAGCAGGGACGCCGGCCGCGGCGTCACCGAACACCAACGCCCCGAAGCCGGGACCACGCCCGCACCAGGCTGCCCAAAAGCAGACCGGGAATGAGCAACAAACGGCCCAGCCGCACAAGGACGACAACAAGGACAAGGCCACCGCCCGCGAGGAAGCCCTCGCAGCTTTCCCCTTCGTGGCGCTGACCATCCAAACCACCGGCATCCACCCTTCCACCGGCAGACTGCTCACTGTGGATGCGCTAACCCTCAACGCCGAAGGCGAAATCGGCCAAGAGTTCCACGCCGTCATCAATCCGGGCGAGGACCCAGGCCCTAAACACCTGCACGGTCTCAGTGCTGAGGAAGTCCAGGCAGGACAGTCCTTTTCCATGCTCCTCAAACCACTGGACCGGCTCATCGATGGCCGCACTCTCATCGTCCACGACGCCCCCTACACCTGGGGTTTCATCGTCTCAGAGGCACGCCGCGCAATGACCGCCGCCGCCCGCCAAAACCGCGCGCGCAATCGCAACCGCGGCAAGGGCCGGCGCCGCCGATTCAAGGTGGGACACGTTCCCACCCCAGTGGCGATCGTGGATACCCTCGCCACGGCTCGTCGCCAAAGCGTGTGGGGCACCGATATTCGTCTGGCAGCAGTTGCTCGCGATACCGGCCTTCCGGCGCCTGACCCCACGGCCAGCGTCGAACGTGCGCAGAAGCCGGAGAAGGAGACCTCCCGCGAAGCAACCCGCCTGCTTGTGGATCTTTATCGCGCGCAAGCTTCAGGCCCACTGAGCAGTGCAGCACCGGATGATCTGCGAGCGGACCGTTTTGGGCTGCAGCGTTCCCACGTCCGCGTCGACGCTGCTGAAGCGCCCCGCCAGCACCACAACCCTGGCGCGTATGTGCCCGGCAAGGAGCTCATCCGCGGCATGGAGATCGTTGTAGCCCCGGAAATCACCGAGGACCCCGATACCATCATCGCCGCCCTAGCCCGCGAGGAGCTCAACTACTCTGAAAAGCTCACCCGAGAAACGTCCCTGGTGGTCTGCAACATCACCACCAACCTCGTGGGCAAGCCCATGCACGCTCACCGCAAGGACATCCCCCTGATGTCCGACGTTGCCTTCCTTGCCGCTCTCGAGCGCATCGAGGAACCCACGGAGTCAGAGGAAGAATCCGGGTCTAAGTCAACGGGTAGCTCGGGCGGACGCCACAGCAGCGGACAATCCAACCGCAATCGTTCCACGAACAAGAACCGCCGCCGCTCGCGCCGCAAGTCCTCCGGTACTCAGCACTCTGCCAAGCAGGAACACGCGCAGAAGAAGCACCAGGGCTCTTCGTCCGACGGATCTGCGAGTGACAAGCGCGCCCAGTCGGACTCCGACTCGAACAACCGGAACAGGGGCGGCAATAAAGGTCGCCGCCGTCGCCGGCGCGGTGGACGTGGCCGCCGCGGTAGTGGCAACCACCAGAAGCAGCAAAACTCGGGACACAACCGCTCACACAACACCGATAGCTAAGGTCCCCCGACTACTCTGGGGAACATGAATTTTAACTTCCGAAGCGCGTTTTCTTCCGCGCGCACTGCGGTTGCTACCACCGCTGCGGCGCTGGCCACCACCGCCTCGCGCGCCACGGGCCGCGGCGCGGGCGGCATGATTGGCGGACTCATCGCCAATGCCATCGACCCCACCATCATGCAGAACTTGGCCAAGCAGCGCCCGGCTATCCTGGTCACCGGAACCAACGGCAAGTCCACGACCACGCGCATGCTGGCCGCCGCAGTGCGCGCCGAACACACCGTGGCCACCAACGATGGTGGCGACAACATGGATGCGGGAATCATCTCCGCACTCTTGGCCGGCAAAGATGCAAGCCATCTAGTCCTTGAGGTAGACGAGCTTCACGTTCCCCACGTCGCGGATAATCTCAACCCCACCGCGCTGGTGCTGCTGAACCTTTCCCGCGACCAGCTGGACCGCGTGGGGGAGATCAACAAGATTGAGCGCGCCTTGCGCGGCGCCGTCGAGGCCCACCCGGACATGCTCGTCATCGCCAACTGCGATGACGTCCTCATGACCTCCGTGGCCTATGACGCGAAGAATGTCATTTGGGTTTCCGCGGGTGCCGGCTGGATGGGTGAATCCGTCACTTGCCCGCGCACTGGGGGCCACATCGTGCGCGAGGGCGAGGACTGGCACGCGGTCAAGCCGCTTGCCGACGGCCGCGAATTCCGACGCCCCACCCCCACCTGGGCAGTGACGGAGGACGGGCTGGTGAGCCCGGAGGGCGTCGATAAGCTGCGCCTTTCCCTCCCAGGCCGCGCGAACCGCGGCAATGCTGCCCAAGCCGTCGCCGCCGCGGTCGAAGCTTTCGGCGTGGACCGCCACAAGGCCATTGCCGCTGCGGAAGACGTCGATGATGTGGCCGGACGCTACTCCACCATCACGCTGGGCAAGCGCACGATTCGCCTCCTCCTGGCCAAGAACCCGGCCGGCTGGCAGGAAGCGCTGTCCATGGTGGACCGAGAGGCAGATGGCTTGGTCATCGCCGCCAATGGCCACGTCGCCGACGGTATTGATATGTCCTGGCTGTGGGACGTGCGCTTCGAAGACTTCGAAGGTATTCCCGTCAAGGCAGCGGGTGAGCGCGGCACCGACCTCGCAGTGCGTTTGGTCTATGCGGATATCTCGCACGAGCTCATCGCAAACCCACTCGCCGCTATTCAATCCTGCCCGGAGGGCCGCATCGAGGTCTTGGCCAACTACACCGCCTTCCGTGATCTGAAGAAGGCCCTCACCGCCGCAGCAGCAAAGGAGCACTCGAATGACTAGCCTGCAGATTGGCCTCATCCTCCCTGACATCCTGGGTACCTACGGCGATGACGGCAACGCCCTGGTCCTGCGCCAGCGCGCCCGCATGCGCGGCCACGAGGCTGAGATCGTGCCCATCAAGCTAGGTGAGCCGGTGCCGGATTCTCTCGACGTCTACACCCTTGGCGGCGGCGAGGACACCGCGCAGATTCTAGCCGCAGAGCACCTCATCGCCGATGGCGGCCTGACCCGCGCGGCGGCCGCGAAGCGCCCGATTCTGGCGATTTGCGCAGGCCTACAGGTACTCGGCGAGTCCTTCCGTGCGTCCGGCCGCGTGGTGGATGGTGTGGGGCTCATCGACGCCACCACCGCCTCCATGACCGAGCGCGCTATCGGTGAGGTATCCACGGAACCGACCAAGGCCGGAATCACCGCTGAGCTCACCGAGCCGCTCACCGGTTTTGAGAACCACATGGGTGCAACCATCCTGGGGCCTGCCGCCCAACCGCTGGGAACGCTCACGCGCGGAACCGGCAATGCGGATACCGCCGCCATTCTGGACCTCTCCGACAGGGCCGTCCAGCGCGGTGCCGAGGGCGCGGTACAGGGCAGCGTTATCGCCACCTACATGCACGGCCCCGTCTTGGCGCGCAACCCGCAGCTGGCGGATCTGCTGCTGGCCAAGGCCATGGGAGTCGCGCTCAGCGAACTTGAGCCCTTGAACATCCCCGCCATTGACCAGCTGCGCACCGAGCGTTTTAACGCCTCGGAGCCGCCGCGCTCGCAGCGCTAGATATCAATAGAAGTAACTAACTGAACCGATTGACCACAACCTTCGGCACACGGTACCGTAGGCAACGGACGCACTAAGGTGCTCCACTTCCGAAGCTCGTGTTGTTCACACGAGCTTTCGCGTATCCAGGGGGTGTTCCTATATAGTTTGTCAACCTCGCGGGTGGATTAGCCGGGGTTATTCGGCAGGGCGAAGGCGATCCCTCGCCCACTTTTCGGCCTCTTCAGTCGCAGCGGTAGACGCGTCCAGAGCGTTCACGATGCTCCGTTGCTGGCCACCATCAAGACGATCCTACTGCTCGTTCAAGGCCGCGACGATGATCGCCTGGGCGTGCACGCTGACCCCAATCTGAGTGTTCCCGATACTGCCCAGGAGCAGCGAGCCCATATGACTACTTGTTCAAGCCGGTTAGAATCCAAGCACTACCCGGATTATCCAGAGAAAAAGTGAGAGCAACTGTCGTTGACTCCATGATTAAAGAAGACGGACTTGATGGAGAACACAGATCGAGAGCCTGTCGAGAGAACCTCACCCATTGTTCGCTGTCGCCCTTTCCTCTAAGAAAGAGGAAGTTTTCGTGATCGGAGAAGCCGTGTTCTGGAACAGGGGGATCATCAGCCATAAGTGTTTCTTTGACTGTTTGATACGGAGTATATGGGCACACGAGCGAAAACTCAGTCCACTCTGGTCCGTAGAGTTCCTCCAGTGTGATGGACTCAGTAACGGGCATTGCATGTCCCGATCGTCCTAGGGACGCGAGATGAGAAGCCAATGGGTCATCAAAACTACAAGAGGAGAGTAATAGGGAGACAATACTAGTGAACCCTATCCGCGCCATCATGCGTCTCATTAACATAAACCCCTTCTCGTGCCTATCCTAGGAAAGTGGAGATAGCAGTCCAATGCTAGCCCAGAGGGCGCACTGGTTCAGAGCAGAAGCTTCGTCGCCACTACTTGCGAAAGCAAATCCAAGAAATCGACCTTGGGCATTGTTATACAGGTCCATGCTGGTCTCATCCGCTGGCCCCTGAGCGACAGTTTCGTGGTTAGTAGCAATGCGTTCAGCTGCATCTGCACCGATTCTCATCGTCATCAGGGCATTCCACGAGCAGTGCCGAAAAACATCGCCCTTTCCATTGTGGAGTGATGTGGCGCCAGGAAACCGGTTCTGCGCTTCCATACTCGCGGTTGTGGCTGCCTGATTGGCGATGCCGCATGATACTACATCGACCAGCGCGATGCAGGACAGCATTTCAAGGCCCTGGATATATATCCGGTAGGGGTCCGACTGGGCGGTCGCAAAAGGCGCTACCTGAGGATTGATGTCAGTGACCCTGGCACGTTCAACTGCAGCAATGATTGCGCGTTGTTCATTAGCTGACAGGGATGCGAAGTAACCGTACGGGTCGGCTCGAAGTAGAAAGCCATCTTTACCAAACAGTTCAGTGCGCAGATTGGATCTTTGCCCTACTTGGAAGGATTTCAGCCTACAAATATGACCCAGATTTCAAGGATTTCGACTGGGCAATCAAGTATTTCGGAAACCGACTAGCCCATGCGAGTAGTCCCCACAGCAAGATTCGTGCCGCAGGAACAGGTCGGGACGTTTATGCGAATCATCTTGGCAGCTACCGCAGTTGTTTTTCCAAACCCGAAATCCCCATGAGTCCTACCGATATGGAAGCTCTGGCGAAAAAGTTCAACGGTTAATTCTCTATTTTCTGAAGCGCCGGTTTAAACCGTTAGGCGGCCGCTCAACGCACGCGAAAGCGTCAGCTCATCGACGAACTCAAGGTCGCCGCCCAGCGGCATGCCGGAAGCTAGGCGCGTGATTTTCAGTCCCGGGAAGTCTCGTAGCAGACGCACAAGATAAGCTGCGGTGGCCTCGCCCTCGGTGTTGGGATCGGTGGCGAGGATGACCTCGGTGATGTCCGGGGAGTCGTCGTAAAGCGGCTCCTCCGGGGTGGAGTCCGCCAGCTCTCGGTCCGGTAGCACGCCGCCGAGGCGCTGCAGTAGTTGCGAGATGTTGAGATCCTTCGGGCCCACGTTCGCCAACGGATCGAGTGCGCCGCCGAGCACGTGATAGCGGCCGTCATATTCGCCGGTGCGCTCGATAACCTGAATGTCCTTGGGCTCTTCCACCACGCAGATGGTGGAAGCATCGCGCTGCGAATTGATGCAAATACGGCAGACTTCCTCGCGGGAAATATTGCAGCAGATGCGGCAGAAAGTCACACCATCACGCACTGCTCCCAGCGCCTTCTGGAGGCGATCAATCTCCTCTGGGTCTTGATGCAGTACGTGGAAGGCGATGCGTTGCGCTGACTTCGGGCCAATACCCGGCAGGCGCGAGAACTCATCGATGAGATCCTGCAGAGGTCCTTCAAACACGCAATGCTCCCCTCACTCAACAATCCCCTAGACCGCGACGGCCGGAGACACAACTAAAGGCCGCGCCGCCCTCCGCAAGAGGGCAACAACGGCCTTTAAGTCTAACGCGCGACTTACTGGTTGCCGCCGAAGACATCCTGGATGGACGGACCATCGTAGTTCTGCTGGGACTGCCCCATGCCCTGGGACAGCGGGCCAATCTTCTCCTGGGCCAGGCGGCCAGCAGCAGCGTGAGCCTCCTTGAAGGCGCCAACGATGAGGTCCTGAAGGGTATCGATATCCTCCGGGTCGACGACGGACTTATCAATGGACACGCTCTGCAGCTCAGCGCCACCGGTCATGGTGACCTTCACCAGGCCATTGCCAGCGCTACCCTCAACGGTGGCGGCCAGGATTTCCTTCTGAGCCTTCTCCAGCTCAGCCTGGACGCGGGCGGCCTGCGCCAGGATCTCGTTCATGTCATTTGCCTGCTGCATCGGGTCGTTCTCAGTCATGCTAAAAATCCTTTCACACGGTTATTTTCACTACGGGCCAAGTGTACAGATGCCACGCTAGAGCCGCCGCGCTCCCAACTCCTGTGCGAGAAGCTCCATCGCGACTTCCGTGGCATTGCGGTGGTCCATCTCGCCGGCGTTCTGCGCGGCCTCCATCATCTCGCGTTCCTCATCCGCGCGGGTGTATTCCGGCTGCGAGGCGGGAGCTTGTTGAGGCGCAGACTGTTGCGGCGGGACAGGTGCTTGGCCTGCGCTTTCCGGCGCCCCACCCATCCCTGTCGGCGGACCGTAGTTCTCCGGTGGTGCTTCGAACTCACCCTCGTCCGGGCCCGGCTCCGGCGGCAGCGGAACGCCGTTGCCAAACTTGGGAACCTTGGAAAACTCTTCATCCCGCTGGGCTGCTACTTGGCTCGCTTGCGCGATGCGTGATCGCCATTGGCTGCCACGGGCCTCCCTCTTTGGGGGCACTGCTGCCCCGCGCGGGGCAGCTTCCGGTCGCGTGCCTGCCTCCTCGCGCGCACCGTGCTGAGACTGGGGCTGATCCGCCGTCATTTCAGACGACGGCCCCTGCTGCCCGATCCGACGCGGCGCGCCCCACGGGTCATCGCTAGCGTCGCCGCGTTCCTTCGCCTCGGGCTCGCTGGTCTTGTCGACCTCATCAGATTCTGTTGCGGCTGCGGAAGCTGGCGCAGTTTCGGAAGAGTGCGAATCAGTAGCGTTGTCCTGAGTCTCCGGACTCTCTGCCTCCTCGTCGGGCTCGGCGGCCTCACGTGGCGGTTGGTTGGGGTTCCACTGGGTACGTTGAACTGGCTCAGTCACCGTGAACCCGTGGGCCTTCGGGTCGGTGCCGATGACACACGTGACCTTCAGGGTGCGGTTGAGCTCCTCCTGAAGGACGGTCACGATGACCTCGTTGGTGCCTGGAGAATTGATGCGTTCCGCCAGCGCACCGGTGGTGTGCCCAAGAACCAGGGTGTCATCACGCACGCCGAGGACACGGGCTTCGGCAAGCATGATTTCAGCGACCTTGTTGCGACGGCCAATGGTGGCGCGCAGGTCCGACCACCGCCCGCGAATCTCCGCGGCTGGGTCGTGCGGCTGCTCAGGCTCAGGATGCTGTTCTTGAGCCTGTTCTTGTTGTTCCGTCTGCTCCTGTTGCTGCTGTTCCTGTTGCTGGCGCTCCGGCGGCTCTTGGCGCTGTTTAGCCTGGTCTGGCTGCGGCTCAGGCTGCGCCTCCGGCTGTGCAGGACGCTCTGGCACTTGGGGCTGCGAGTCCTCGGGGGCTGGGGGCTGCTGCACCTGCTGGACTGCTTCCTGAGCCTTGTCGGCCTGCTGCGGTTGCTGCAGTGGTTGCTGTTGCTGGGCCTCTTGCTTTGCTGCTTGACGGCTGCGGCGCTGCGCGATGATCGCCGCAGCGGCGGCCGCGGGATCCTGGGCGCTGGCGACCACAGATTGCTGGCGCTGTGCAGGCGCGGTGGGCTGCCCTGCGGGTGCCGAAGGCTGCGCTCCCGCACCTTGCGGGGCAGCGGTGGGTAGCTGACCGGCCGCTGCCGCTGCGGGGGCGGCACCAACGATGAGGTGCGCACACAAAATTTCTAAAAGTAGCCGTGGGGACGTCGCTCCCCGCAGGGAGGACACGCGCTCGTTGACGGTTTCCGCCAGGTAGGCCAGCTGCGGGCCAGAGAAGCGCTGCGCCTGGGCAGTCAGTACTTCCCCGCGGTCAGTCGGAGCCGAGACCAAACCTTCCTCCAACGCGGATGGCACGGCCTGCAAGATCATCAAATCCCGCAAACGATCCAAGAGGTCAATAGCAAAACGACGGGGATCGTGGCCGGCTTCAATGACATCGTCGACAAGCCGGAAAAGCCCCGCTTTATCCTGGCTAGCCAGAGCCTCAATCGTGTTATCCAGCAAGCCCTCGTCCGTGACACCCAGAAGCGGACGGGCTACCTCGTAGGTCAATCCATCAGGGCCGGCACCCGCCAACAGCTGGTCCAGGATGGACAAGGTATCGCGCGGCGAACCGCCGCCGGCCTGGATGACCATGGGGTACACGGTGTCATCCACGTGGACGTTCTCCGAGGCCACGGTGCGCTCCAACAGCCCCTTCATCGCCGGCGGGGTCAGCAGGCGGAAGGGATAGTGGTGGGTACGCGAGCGGATGGTGCCGATGATCTTTTCCGGCTCCGTCGTGGCAAAGATAAAGATCACGTGCTCCGGTGGCTCCTCTACCACCTTGAGCAAGGCATTGGCACCGGAGGCGGAAATCATGTGGGCCTCATCGATGATGAAGATGCGGTAGCGCGACTCCGCCGGCGCGTAGTAGGCGCGATCACGCAACTCGCGCATATCCTCCACACCGTTGTGGGAGGCGGCGTCGAGCTCCGTGACATCGAGGTTGCCCGGGCCGCCCGGGGCCAGCGAGACGCAGGAATCGCACACACCGCACGGCGTTGAGGTTGGCCCCTGCTCACAATTCAGCGAGCGGGCCATGATGCGCGCCGACGACGTCTTTCCGCAGCCACGCGGGCCGGAAAAGAGGTAGGCATGGTTAATACGCCCCGCATCAAGGGCGGCGGACAACGGCGTGGTGACCTGCTCTTGGCCTACCACTTCCGCGAACGTTGCTGGACGATATTTCCGGTAAAGAGCCACGGTTAGTCAGTCTAGCGTCTCGCCCCGACACGTCACTCCGAGCGCTGCCAATCCAGTAGATCGATGCCTTGCTCCGCCACCGCCTGCTGCAGCGCCGGCACGCCTTCCTCGACGGCGTAGGCGTACTCGGCGTCGCTCAGCATCAGCAGTTGGCAGACCAGTGTCAGGCGGCCCTCCTCCGCCACCTGCGGGGTCTGGCCACCCCACAGGTACGGGGCGATGAGCATGCCATGACGCACGCTCACGTGGGCGAAGCGCTCGTCCCCTTCAGCAAAAAGTTTGGGCAGGAGCAAACCCGGCTGCGCGGGCAGCAAGCCTGCTGACTCTGTGAGCAATGCCGCTGCCGCACTCACTGCAGCAGCCGCTTCAGCCTGGTTGGTGCGGGCGACGGTGAGGAGCTCGCAGCGCACATCGATCCCCTGCTCGGCGTGCGCCAAGCCGGTATCGACGTCGGCGAAGCCACAAGTGACCGCAAGGGACTGCTCACCCTCCAGCGAAGCTAAGCCCAAGCGCTGCCCCTCGACATTCTTAAACGCCAGTTCAGCGGGAATAATCTGGTCGAGCCAGTAGGCCGTCTCGTCAGAGTTGATTGCCTTATGCCCCCAGCTTCTCCAGTGCGGCGAGCAGCACACAGGTGGCCACGCCATCCATTGCTGCCTCAACCTCTTCCTGCGGCGGCAGGGACGGGGCCAAGCGAATGTTGTGGTCCTTCTCGTCCTTGCCGTAGGGGAAGGCCGAGCCAGCCTTGGTCAGGAGAATGCCGGCATCGCGGGCCAGCTCCCACACGCGGGTCGCGGTGCCCTCCAGCACGTTCAGGGAGATGAAGTAGCCACCCTCCGGGTGGGTCCAATCAGCGATTTCGTGATGGGTGAGGTTCTTATCCAGGATGCGCAGAACCGCTTCGAACTTTGGCGCCAGCAGCGCAGCGTGGCGGCGCATAACCGCACGCACGCCCTCGGCGGACCCAAAGAACTCGTAGTGTGCCAGCTGGTTAATCTTGTTCGGGCCAATGCCGCGGATTCCGGCATGTTCCAGGTACCACTTCAGGTTGTCCGCGGAGGATCCGAAGAAGCTCACGCCGGAGCCAGCGAAGGTGATCTTCGACGACGAGGACATAGCCCAGAAGCGGTCCGGGTTACCTTCCTGCTCTGCAATCTCCAGAATCGGCAGAACCTCCGGGAAGTCCTCGGTCAGCGTGTGCACGGCATAAGCGTTATCCCACACGATGCGGAAGTCCGGTGCACCGGTCTCCATCGCTGCAAGGCGGCGAGTCTTCTCTTCAGAGATGACAGCGCCCGACGGGTTGGAGAACATCGGCACAACCCACATGCCCTTGACCTGCGGGTCCTTGGCCAGCTCCTCTACCGCCTCGATGTCCGGGCCGTCTTCTTCCATCGGCACCGAAATCAGCTCGAAGCCGAAGGATTCCGTGATGGCGAAGTGGCGGTCATATCCCGGGGTGGGGCAGATCCACTTGATGGTCTCTTCCTTAGACCACGGCTTCTCAGAGCTGTTAGTGCCGAAGGTGTAGGCCCACAGGATGAGGTCATACATGATGTTGAGGGAGGAAGAATCCGCCGCGATGAGGAGCTCCGGATCCATGTTGGTGAGCTTGCCCCACAGTTCACGCAGCTCCTTGATGCCCTTCTGGTTACCGTAGTTGCGCAGGTCATTGCCTGCGGCATCGGTGTAGTGGCCGCGGCCCGGCAGGACGAGCAGATCATTGGACAGATCAAGCTGAGCCTTAGACGGCTTTCCTCGGGTCAAGTCAAGTTCCAAACCCTCAGCCTTGAGGGCCTCGTAGTCCTTGCGTACCTGCGCGGCAAGCTCAGTAAGCTCGGACTTTTCAAGATTAAGAAGAGACATCCGTCTTCCTTCCGGGACGTAGTGCGGACATATGGCAACCATACTAACGCCCCGTTACATCCCCCGTGTTAAAGCACACAAAATAAAAGGGGACCCCGCGCACCCGCCAGAGCCTCCTGACCCTTGCTGCATTCCTGCCCTGGGGGAGTTCAGAGGATGGACGCCACGCGGAATCCTGCGGTCTAGCCTAGCGTGCCTTGCTTGTCGACGCCAAACCGCTCCCCCACCGCCCGGCTCCCGCTCCGCTTCCAAGCGCACTTCTTACCTCGCGCCCCTAAACCCTCAAGTTCTTCGCGCTGACCTGGCGATTTTGCTTCATTAGGGGGCTCATGTAATGTTTCTCAGCGGAGGATTCGACTAGCGGCCTATGTCACACGCCTGGAACGCGTGCGGGAGTCACATCCCTCAGGGGTTCAAATCCCCTATCCTCCGCCACTGGGAAATCCCGGGCTTCACAGCATCACGCTAAGAGGTCCGGGATTTCTCGCATTTAGCACTGTAGACCCTTAAGCCTTAAGCCGCCCGGGCAAAGGAACCAAAGTAGGGGAACCATTTGCGGGACCCCAAACGGAAAACCCCAGGTGATTACATGTGATTCTTCGCATAAGGTTTCAGTACTTTGGTTTCTTTGCAGCCCGTCTGCCAGCCGTGCAATCCAACCCAAACGCTGTTAATCGAACTCGGGAGCCTCGTAGCCGTCTTCCTTGAGCCACTCCACGTGTGGCGGGGTGTTCATG
Organism: Corynebacterium sp. HMSC069E04; assembly: GCF_001813175.1. NCBI lineage: Bacteria > Bacillati > Actinomycetota > Actinomycetes > Mycobacteriales > Corynebacteriaceae > Corynebacterium > Corynebacterium sp. HMSC069E04. The sequence goes on from NZ_KV811627.1 coordinate 38,536, forward strand.
CCCCACTCGGTGCGGGCAAGCAGGAAGGCCTCTTTCACCTCGGCCTCGCCATAGCCGCCATCGCGCAGGTACTGGCGGAAACCGTTAGGCCCCGGTTCTTTGATCCAGAGCCACACGTAGTCATCCAGTGTGCTATCCCCCAGGATGTCTTCCATGCCCGCCGGCAGCAGCTCACGCCCGGCGCGCACGCGCTCCTCCAAGTCCTCTTCGAAGAAGTCATAGAGGTAGTCCAGACCGTCTTCCAGATGGGCGTACTCAAAGGCTTCCATGCTGCTCCGTTCTACACCGTTCCATCCCAGACAAAGGGCTCCCGTGAAAGCTTATCGGGGATAAAGCGTTCGAGGAGGTCCGCGGCGGTGTTAATCCCTTCGGTGTCATATCCCAGCGAGCGGGCGAGTAGGCGAAGCACATCGCCCATCTCCCGCCCTGGCTCCGCGAGTAACTGGCGGAGAGTTACTGCCCCATCGCGCTTGGACAGGCGGACGTTGTCCGAATTCAGCACGAGCGGGACATGAACGAACTCCGGCTCCGGATAGCCCAGCTTGTGCGCCAGGTAGGCCTGACGCGGGGCGGAAGACAGCAAGTCATCGCCGCGCACGATCTGATCGACACCTTGGAAGGCATCGTCAACGACAACCGCCAAGTTATAGGCCCAGTCCATACCCTGGCTCGGATCCGCCGGGGGCTGGCCGCCACGGCGCAAGATGAAGTCATCCACCTCCCCGGTGTACTCGCCGGCGAAGGCGTCATGGATGGTGAAGGAGGAGACGTCAGCACGCAAGCGTATGGCGGGCACGCGGTTCTGGGCGGCGAGCTCGGCGCGTTTGGCCTTGCGCTCGGCGTCACTGAGATCGCGGCACGTTCCCGGATACTGCCCAGGAATAGTATGCGGCGCACGGGAAGCTTCCTGGATATCTTTGCGCGAGCAGTAACACTCAAAGGTAGGAAGCTGCGCCAGCGCCGCCTCATAAGCCGCATAGCGATCCTGCTGGTAGATGACTTCCCCGTCCCAGTCCAGGCCGAGCGCGGCAAGGTCCTCCAACTGGCGTTGTGCCGACTCCCGGGAGGAGCGCTGCGTGTCAATGTCTTCCACGCGAACAAGGAAGCGGCGCCCACTGCTTCGGGCGTAGAGCCAAGCCAGCAACGCCGTGCGCAGGTTACCCAGATGCAGATCTCCGGACGGGCTCGGGGCATAGCGCCCAGCGGGGCTGAGAAAATCCATGGCAACCAGTCTACGAGGAGTCCCGCGCGCGTCGGGGTCCTCTACTAGAATCTCCCCCATGGCTTCTGATGCGACGTATCCCCTGCTTGATTCTGCCGACGCCGAGAAGATGCTCGCCTTCGCGCGAGCCCAGGCGCCGGGGGTTTCTCTCCCCACCGATGAATCCGCCCACATTGATGAGCAGATCAACCGAGTACTCGCAGATGACAGGTTCTTGGGCAGCGTGGAGGACGCCGTCCCCGCCGCCCAGTACCTAGAAGCCCGCGAAACCCTTCGCGTGGCTGCCGGCACCATCGAGAACATCGACGATTCTCTCACCATTGCCTCACTGGGCGCGCTGACCGGACAGCCTGCGCTCGTGGCTACCGGCTATACCCGCGTGGCCCGCGCATGGCTGGATAACAACAACACTGAAGCGGCAGAGAAATTCGCAGCCAAGGCCGCTGCAGCTGGCGACGACACGGCGTTGAATGAAATTGCCGCAGCGCGCACCGCGGCCAGCCAAAAAGACTTCTCTGAATCCGCCCCCACCAGCGCGGAGGTGTCCTCCGGCTCCGCCAGCAACACCTCAAGCACCGACAGCAATGTATCACTGGCCGTGCTCCAAGAGCGCCTAGAATCTGCCAAGAGCGGTGAAGCGAGTGCAGTGAAAGGACACGCTGCTGAATTCGTGGCTATCAACGACGCCGTCACTGGAGGAGATTTCGACGGCGCAGGGGCCACGATGGGTGACATCCTCCGCACCATCCTCGAGTCCGCCGTGGGCGCGCTGTGGGCATCTAATTCTGCCGCCGACTGCGAGCGCGTGGCTACGCAATCTTTCACCATCCTCTCCAACGCACGGGCGGACGAGGAGTACCAGCAGCTCCCCGCAGTGATGCTAGCCCGCTTCTATAGCGATGCTGCACAGCACTCTTCTTCAGACTTAGAGCAGCGCGTGGCCTGCTTTGCCGCTGCTGCCCGCGAGTTCCAACGCTGCGGAGACCTCGATGGCGAGCTCCATGCTTTGCTCAAGACCGTGGCCCTCGATGTTCGCCACAGCGATCCAGAGGAGGCCTATGACATCTTGGCCTCGCGCTACGTGGATTCGCTCAAGCTCCAGAGCCTTCCCGTATCCGCCAAGTGGACCGTCCTGTATTCCGAAAGCCTCCGCTTGCAGGCGCAGGACATGTTTAAATCCACCCAGGTTTTGCTCGATTTCTTGGACCGGCACTCTGTCTCCGAAGCCACGACGCCGTCGGAGCAAAACGCCATGGCGGAGGTCGCCGAACTTTTAGGTGATCGCTACTCTTCCGCCGACGCAACAGACCGCGCGCGCAAGATGTACCACCTTGCGTTCAACCTCTTTGCCAAGGCCAATAATGTGCGCGCTCTCGAGGAGCTGCGCAAGAAGGCCTAAGCCCCGCGGTGCACGGGGCCTAGGCTTGTCACGCTTGGCCGCCGAACCACTGCCGGTTCGCAGGCAGCCACAGCAGCACAATGACCACCGCCGATGCGATGGACGCGGGCATGACCGAACTCGCCGGAATGAGCAGCACCACGATGGCGCTGATAACGGTCAGCGCAATCCGCGCGGACTGCTGCGCGTGCAGCACATAGGTGGTGAGGGCACACACCAAGAGAACCAGTACGGCAAGTAACACGCCGAGCTCAGTGGAGAGCTGGTCCGTGCGGCTTACCGCCGCCGGGCTGTTTTCAAAGGCGATGAGCCGGCAGATGTTGTATACCGCGTAGCTCGTGATGAAGACCTCCAGTACCGCTGCAATCTTCAACGGCCACGGTGCCCATTGCGCCTTCATATCGGCGGCACGGCGGGTCTGACGGACAGAATCGGTGACTGCACCGTAGCGATAGTCCGGTGCGGGCGCGGCAGGCGAGCCTGTCGGCGGGGTTCCTGGGGGTTGTGGGCTACCGAAAGTCATGACACATCCTGCGCAAAGACGCCGCGTTGGCTCAGCAACCAACGAATGGGATCCAGAACGCGGTAGGGCGCAATGCCGCTGCGGGCTAGCTGGCGGCCCGTCGGGGCCTCACCCAACGCGGAGACCACGAAGAAGCTACCGCCGCGCGGAGCTGCCGAATAGATCTTGTTGATGAGGTCATTAGCACCCAAGAAGCGCAACAGCGATTCGGCTTCAAGGTGGACCATCCAGCGGTCCGAATCGCGGAAGTTCCACCCGGTATCCCGGCGGAAAGCGGAGCCGCGGTTGGCCATGAGTTTCTTCCAACGCACGTCATCCACCTGCTCAAGTTTCTGCACCGTGTCGAACTTCGAGATGGTCACGGCCAGTGGCGGCGGGGTATCCGTATCGAGCAGCGCCAGCAGGTTGTCCAGAACCCGCAGGGAATCCGCACCGAGCTCACCAATATTGGGAATCAGACCGTGGATAAAGTCCTGAATTTGCTGCACACGCAGCGGGTCAAAGAGGAAAATCACCAAATCCGCGTGGGAGAAGAAAGCGAGGTTCTCGCGGTCGGCTTCGTTCTCTGGCGGGTTCTCCAAGTCTTCGCCCGCCACGTCGCGGAAGACCAAGTAATTCATGCGCTCGTGTCCCTGTTCATCAGGCCACTTACCGAGCTCAAAAATCAGTGGGTCGCGCTGGTAGGCGTCGGTAGCCACCGCACTTGGCGTGGGGTCCATGGCACGCATCTCCTCAAAGAGCGGCTTCTCATAAACCTCGGCGTAGCGCTCGCGCGTGGATTCATCCGCCGCTTGGACGGAGCGGTTGTGCTTGTGCGCCAGCTGCTTGAGCTGCTTGATCATCACCGCGGTGTAGAGCGACTTACCGGAGTTACGCGCGCCGGCCATCGCCACGCAATGTGTCACGGCGTCGGTCCATCCCTGCGGCAGCTCCCGGTTGGTGTATGGGCTTACCGTCACACCATCCTCGAGCGGTTTAAAGGTCCACGGGCAACGTGCCTGGCTCATTAGTTCCTCTCTTTCAGCATGGCAGTGACGCGGTCAGTCAATTCCGAAAGCTCCGTGTTCGCGCCGGATTCGAGCTGCTTGACGACGTCCCCGTCGATCACCGCGTACGCCACATGAGCCGGGGTTCCGTTGATTCGCGCGAGCTCCAGCTCCTGGCGTCCGATAGCGCTCGTGATGAGCACGACGGTGGGCACCTGGGTTTCCAGCATGGAAGTCACGGGAGAATCGGTGACGTAGATGACCAGCGAGGACGTGGAGGTGAGAGTCGGCAAGCGCCACGGCCGCTGACCTACACGCTCCGCTCCACTATCAATGACGTCCGCGATGAAACGGGTCAGCTCATCCACCTTATGGGTCTCGATGCTGTCCTGCCCATCAGTGGCGCGGAAGTGCCGGAAGGCATCCGAGAGCGCATCGATATATTTGGCGGTCGCCTCGACGATCTTCGGTGTGACATTGATCTGCATGGAGGCGGAACCATCGACGACCACGGTGACATTATCAAGGCCTGCGACATCCAGCTCCGCGCGACGCATCTTGGAGCGCACCTCGCGGGCGGAATCGGTGATTCCGGCGCCTTCGGTCGTGCCGAATGCTTCTAAGTGGTAGCTGCCGGATTCCGGGGTGACCTCGGCGAGGCGTTCGGCGGAGTCCTCGGCGGCGTCGATAAGCACGCGCGGGAACGTCACCGAATCACTCGAGTTGCTCACCGTCAGGCGGACCTCGCTGCGCAGGCCGAAGGTCCCATTCCGCTTCGGGCGCACGACGATGGTGGCGCGCTCGGGCAGGGAGTGCACCATGATGGAGAGGTCGTGGACGCGCACGGCATCAACGCCTTCTCCCAAAATCGCCAGCTCCATGGAGGCGCCGCCGGTTCCCATCTCGAAGGCTTCGACGCGCAGGATGCCGTCTGAGCCGATGCGGCGGGACTCTCCGTCCCGCAGTGTGTATTTAGCCATGACGCTTATTTCCTTCTCTTACCTTCCGTGGAATCCCATGTTTCGACCGTGCTCACCGAGAGCTGCTCCCCGGTGTTGCCATGCTGTGTTCGGTTCAAAATGCGATGGGCCCGGTCGTTGCTGCATGGGAGCTGAGCGCTCCGCCAGCAACTGTGTCGTGCCATCTAGCAACATGGCGACGCGCCCCGTGGCATAGCGCTCGCAATGATCCAGTGCGATGATTCCGGCGAAGTGCGTAGCGGTGAGGTATCCGATGTGCTCGAGCTCGCGGTCCTCCCAGGGCTGCAGGGCATCCTCTGCTAGGAGGTTGAAATCCCGCGGGAAGTAGAAAACCCAGGAGGCAACAATCGCGGACATCAACAGCTTGTCCAACCCCTCACCCAACGAGTTTTTATCGAGGTAGGCCAGCTGGATGGAGCGACCACGGTGGGTATCAAGGTGCTCGATCCACCAGCGCGGATCGAATTCCTTGAGCCTATGCCACTCCTCGGCGCTGAGCCCAGGAACGTTGGCGTTGCCGCCCGACGCCGTTGCCGGCGCGGTGTCTGCACCAGCTGACGGCGCGGCCTCCGCCTTCGTGGCAAAAGGGTTCTCCTGCGCCGTGTTCGGCTCAGGCGCATCGAGGGGATTTGGCGGAGTACCCGCGGGTCCATGACCCGGGAGCGCAAAAGGTGAGGAGTCTGCGATAGGTGCTCCGAAATCAGCTGGGTCCTGACCCCAAGAATCGTCAAAGCTCTGCGCGTCTCGCTGTGCAGGTTCGCTACCCGTTGCAGCGTTCTCCTCTGCTATGGGTGTCGAAACAGTGCGCTGCTCGGCCTGCTCTTGCTGTGGCTCCGGAGCCGCAGACTCAGCTTCTTCCGCGGCATTTTCTGCATAGGAGCTGACGTCTGGCAGGGCCTCATCGAGGGCGAACACGACCGGATTGCCGGGGATCGCCGTCTCCGCGAGACGCTGCTTCTCGCTCGGCGGCACCACGAGCATGGTGGAGGTGCTCAGCGGGAACTCATTGATGGCGGCGGCTTTTTCAAAAGTGGAGAAGCCGAAACCATCCTCCCCCACCTCGCGGGCGGTGGCAGCAATCCACAGCGCTGCCTGGTTATCAGGGGCCACGAGGATGACCAGGCCGTTGCGGGAATTCAACACTGTGGCCATGGCAGAAACCAGCGCACGGTTGAAGCTCGGATTCGGGTTCGGGGCTACCGCCTTGAACGGTGCGGGAAGCTTCTCTGGGTAGCGGAATTCGCCATCCAAAAACTCTTCCAACAACACGTCCGAGTGCAACGGTCCGCGCGCTGAGATCTTTTCCGGAATCTGCACCTTATCCACCTCGTAGATGGAAAAAGGTGCTGGGATGTCAGGAGAAAACAGGACCGTCGCCGGTGCCGGCGGGGTTCCCGTGCGCGAAATCGAGGTGTAGGTAAAGACGTTGCCGCCGCGGCCGGTCGCATCCAGGCCCGCGGGGACGGATACCATGGTGACCCACTTTTCCGCCTCAGGGGTGAGCGCAAAGACCGCTGTACGGCGAACCAGTTCCGCGCGCTGCTGGGCAGAGGGGAAATCCGGGATCGTCGTGCCGTTGTTGAGAGAGGTCGGCACGAAGGACACGAGCTCAGCCAACTCTTCTTGGGTGATATCACCGGCCTTCTGGCCTACACCCCAGCCACCGGCGCGGCCATTGGCACGGGAAAATGATGCATAGCTAAAGGCGCCGCCCATAACTACTGGCCTCCTTGAAAGTACTGATCCTGCGAATAATCCTGCCCGTAGTTCTGCTGGTCGTAGTTCTGCTGCTCATACTGCGCCTCATAGTTCGGAGCCTGATTCTGCACGGGTGGGTACAGCCCCAGTCGGTAGGACACATCGCCTTCTACCACCACAGCTTTATCTGATGCGCTCAGCGTCGAGGAAGCATCGCTGTAGCTTTCCGAGAAACCACTGAAGGCATCATCACCACCGAAGCTGTCGAACGAGGTATCAACCTGGCTATCAAAGCCCTCGACGGCGAACAGGCGGATGAAGCCGCCGCGCTGAATGCGCTCGCCTAATGCCACCGTGAAATCTGGGTGCTGCCCGCGCATCGGGCCCAAGCCATGAGCCACGTGCGTGGTGCTCTGCAGATTGGTCTCCACAATGCCGAGCGCCTCGCCGTCTTCGGGGAAAAGCGGCAGGCGGTCAGCTCGGTAGACCACCTGGCAGGAGAACTGGCGCTTATCGCCGTTGCCCAAGCTCCAGAGGAACACCCTGGCTTGGCCTTGGGAGGAATCGACCTCAAAGTCATAGGTCACTGGGCGCAGACCTTCGTACTGGATCACGCGCTCATTGCCCTCGGTGCGCTTGCCTGCGAAGACCGCATAAGGCTTCAGCCGCACGGTATCACCGTGCTGATCGAGGTGCAGGCGGATGCCTCCCTGGAGGTCGTAGTCCTCTTCGCGGATCTGATCGTGCTCGCGGTTGGTGGAGTACTCCACCGCCGTTGCACCCTTCGGCCAATCGAAGGTAATGAGCTGGCTGTCCACGCGCTCAATGAGCCGGAACTGGTCATCCTCAATGGACTGCACGCGCTGCAGCACCTTGGATTCACCTACCCAGGCATCAGCATCGTTGAAGTTCACTGGGGTGATGTAAACCTCGTACCAATCTGGCGGCCACGGCACCGTGGTGGTTTGGAAGGAGCCCGGTTCGGACACACCGCGGGTCTCACTGATAGCACTCGACAGTGCGCTTTCGACGTAGGTCTTCGGCACTGCGGACGTGCGCAGGTCCGCCTGCGGGGCGGTGGGCGTGAGATAAATCTTTACCTCGCCGGTCTTGGGCGAGTACCAATCCACCTCGATGGTGTCCTGTCCGTATTCGCTGCGGCGCTCGCAACGGGAGAGCTCCAGCTTCTCCAGCTCGCTGGCGAGCTTCACGGAGCGCTGGACTGCGACTTCGTCTTGGCTTTGCTCAGTAGCGCCGTGGAACTCCGCCTGGCCCAGCAAGGAGATGACGACGGTCTGTCCGGTCTCTTGCACCGGAATAGTCGCCTTGCGCCCGCTGCTGTCCACGTCTTGTTCGAAGCGCGGGGACAGCTTTTCCTTCTCGCTATCGCGGCAGGCATAAACCATGGCGCTCGAGTGCCCCGGCAGCAGGTCCCAAGACACCTGAATGGCGCCCTTGATGGTGGACACCTGAACGTTCACCGGCGGGAAGACCACGCCCGTGTCTCCCATGAATACCGGCTGGCTGTTGACAAGCTCACGAAGGTCGCGGCCCTTATAAGCCCATACCGCGTAGTGGCGCAAGCCTGTCTCGCCCGGCTCGTGTTCACGGTAGGCGGTTCCCTTCGTGTAGACGAGGGTGTCACCGGCATCCGGGGACGCCACCATCTCTGCGTCATCGGCGACGACTCGGTAGAACACCACCTCATCCGGCGCGTGCTCGAGCTCCGGCCACCACAGGCGCACCGGATGGCGCTGATCGGAATCCTCCGGCTCCGGTTCTGGCTCTATGCCGTAGCCAGGCTCTTCTTGAGATTCCTGCTCCAGCGCCGCCTCTTGCGGCACCTCGACTTCAAACTCGATGCCGGGGGCTTCCCAGTTCGGGTCCTGGCGAAACTGGTACTCCGCCTTAATCCCGAAACCAGGGATGGTGATGTAGTCCTCTTCGTTAACCTGAGTCTTTTGCTCTTCCTCTGCCTGCAGTGCCTCCCACTCGGCGAAGAAATCGTGCGGCTGTGCCGCTGCTTGCGCCGGTTGGGGTTGAGCCGCGGAACCTGTCTGCGCTACACCGGCGGCTGCAGCGGCACGCTGTGCTTGCTCGCGTTGGCGGGCCTGCGCTTCAGCCTGTGCGGCGCGCTCGCGTTCTGCGCGCTCCTGTGCCGCGCGTTCTTGCGCGGCACGTTCTTGCGCTGCCCTCTCTTGTGCCGCGCGCTCCTGCGCAGCACGTTCCTGGTCCACCGCAGCATTGCGCGCCTGCGCGCTCAGCTCCGGGTGCTCGACCGCTTCGCCGTTATACGCGGCGGCAATCTGCTCGGCGAACTGCCTAAACGGCGCTGATACAGCTGCACGCACATCATCGGCGTTTACGCGCTTGAGCTGGTGCAGGGACTTAAGCTCACTCAGCGGCACATCCGCAATCGAAGGTTTCTGATTGTGTGTCATCAACGTTCCTTAAGAAGGTCTCGTCAGAAAGTTTCGTCGAGGTCTGAGAGGTCCGGCGCTTCCGGCCGGCCAAACGACGGCTGCGCAGTCGGGCTTTCGCTATTGCTCTGCCCCGGCGACTTGAAGCCCATGTGGTCCATGTCATCCAGATCATCCAAGGAGAAGTCCGAGGAATCCTTAAAGGACGGAGCACCAGACGCCGCATCCGGGATCAGGTACTTGAAATCAGTGATCCTTCCGTACTGCACCACGGTCACAGAACGTGAGAGCTGACTGGTCAGTGCGGTCTGGCTGTCCACCTCCACGATGCGGGTGCGCGAGCCGTCGATTTCGGTATATCCTTCAGCGCCGCCCGCATTGGTCAGCGCATTGGGGCTAAAGGCCTGAAGAGCACCCTTTTCCTGGTTCATGCCGTCGAGGAACTCGGCGGTGCTCTGAACGCGGCTGCCGCCTTCCTCGCGGAAGGTCACGCGACTGAGGTATTGCTGCAAGCTGCGGGCCATGCGTGGATCCGTAATGACCTTCTGCCATTCCTGTTGCTTGAGGTCGCGGTCCTGCATATAAGGGTGGTCAAGGCTGCGCGATAGGTTATCTAACGCAGTGCTGGAGCCGAGGCCAGCCATGCCCCACATCTCATTGAGCGCCACGGCCGAGTGGCCAGTGCGGTTGCGCTCAAAGGTGTCATTCATGTCATCGAGGAGGGACTTGAGCGAGCGGTGTGCCCACTCCGTCTGGAAAATGTGGGAGCGGATTTCATCCGTCATGCGCACGGCATCATCGCGGTTGAGCACGGCCTGAGCAATGCGAGCGTTCTCCGGAAGGCCCGACTGCGGCGTCCGCAGGTGATCGCTCGACGTCTCCTTGCGCCCAAAGGGCGCGTAGATAGCGCGGCCCAGCAATGCCGACCAGCTCAGGAACTGGTTATAGGCATTAGAGATACGCGAGATTTCGGCCGAGGCCGTCGCCAGATTCTGCGCGGCGATCTCTTGGTTGCGGTTCAACAGCTTGCGGCGCTGCACGTAGTCAAAGATCTCACGCTGAGCCTTGGTAAAGACCGCCCAAGAACACACAAGGAAAAGAAGAACAGCCAGGATGATGCCCACGACGTACCACGGCCAGTCGAACCACTGCAGGTACTCACCCAACGGCAAGTCCGGGTTGTAGCGGCCGGCCACCATGTAGGTCATCAGAGCAAGCACTACGAAGAACACAATCCACATCGTGCGCAGCTTTCGGGTCAGCGCTTTGTTCTCCGCGTTGAAGTCACGCGCTTGGAAGCTGTTGGCCAACTCTTGCAGTTCACGTGCCTTGGCGTGTGCGTCGCGGTACTTCTGCTGGGCGTGCCCCAGCTTCTCCCACAGGCCCTGGCCCACCTTCCACGCGAAGGTGGTGCTGTTCTTTGCTCGCCACGAAGCAAACTCGTGCTTCTTGCGGCTGACAGCTTCATTGCGGGTCTGCTGGCTGGTGTACTCAATATCGGCGGCGAAGCGCTCGGCACCCACCGGATCGAAAGGCGCGACGGTTGCTTGGGACTCGTGCGTATAGCCCAGAGTGCTGGTCATGAGCGGATGGAAGCCCTCGAAAGAAGCGCTGACATCCTGCACGGACTGGCCACCGTATTGCACGATGTACATGTTGCCCTGGTTATTGCGCAGTCCCTTGGTGTCGATGCTGTCGCGCCAGGATCCATCGACAAGCCCCAGCGCATAATCGTGATAGGCCTCCCACGTGCGCGAGAGTTGCGGCTCCTGGCCCAAGGAGAACTGCTGCTCGCGGGCAACTCGCATGGTGTGCTCACTGGCTTGGCGCAGCTCGTCGACGCTCGTCGCACCGCTGCCCTTACCGGAGTGCCCGGCCAAGACGACCTCCACGCTGGAGTCCGCACCGTAGAGCATCTTCTGCAGGAAGGTAGCCGCGTTCTTGTTCATTGCACCGCGCTGGCCCTCGACCCAATCCTGCGGCTTGCCCACCACGGTGGACCAGTACAAACGCAGGTTATCCTTCAACGCCGCCCAGCCGCTGACTTTGTGGGACTGCAGCTCCTCATAAGCGGTCGGAGCGCTCACCAACGGGGAAATCTCCTGGTTGATGAACATCTGGGCGCACTGATCCGTCAGCTGCTCCGGATTGGCGTAGTGCACGGCGCGAGAAATGTTATTGACCTGCGGCTGCGGTAGGCGCTGGCCGGGATCGAAGACGGCCTTCCTGACCTTGTCCTCAATATCACCGGCATCGATGGTGCGGTGGAAGGCACGCACCAAACGGAAGCGCTGCCGGTCACCGGTCTCGATGACGCGATGCGTATCCGGGTCCAGCACTGCCGGCTCGGGCATGCCGCGCCACAAACCGAAGATGCTGGCTACGGCTGGGGCTGCAAACTGTGCAAGCTCGAAACCGTTGGCAGTGCGCTTGATGGGGCGAATACGCGAGGAGGCCGGGGTTCCACCCTCCTCTGGGGAGAGCACGAGGTTACTCCAGCCCTGCAGCGGAGCGATGTCCACGCTCTCACGCGGCAGGGCGGAGAGCAGCAAACGCACGCGCAGGTTGGAGGCTTGAATCAGGCGCTGATCGACGGCCCCGACCCACTCCGTGAGCTTGGCGACGTCCTGCGGCTGTGCCGCATCCATCGGGTCAATGGTGGCGAGGAGGACGTCCCCGCTGAAGCTGCGGAGGGCATCGTCGAGCGTCGACAAGCGCGCCGTGCCCTCCTCCGTGAAGGAGCGCACAACGGCCCCGTTGGTGGGGTGGGCATAGTCAATCCAGAGGAAGTCCTGCAGGAGGCCAACCGCACGCAAATCGCTAAGGCGCGAGCGGATATCATCCGCCGTGGCGCCGTGTCCGAAAAAGATTACGTTCGTCATTAGAAGGTGTCATCCAGGTCGTTGAGGTTGAATTCCGGTGCGACGTCCTGGCCAAAGCCGGAATCGGAGCTACGCACCTGCGGGGCAGGCTGGGCGACGGGATTCTCCGCCACAGTCTTGGCCTGGTTCAGGTAATTGCGGATAACCGGAACTACCTCGATGACGTCCAGCGCCAAGTCACGGTAGTACGGCGTATGCGATGCGACCTCGCGGGAGCGTACCTCCGCAAAGGGCTTTTCCTTCCGTCCCTGTCCCGGCAAGGAATTGGTGTGGCCCGGCACGAAGTGGTCCGCACCGCGGGTGAACTTATCCAGCTCCTCCACGAAGGATTCGTAGCGGTCCTGGATGGAGGTACCCATGACTCCGCGGTTCGGAGCTTCACCGGATGCCAAGAACTGCGCGAGGCGGTGAACCACCGGGTGCGTGGATGCACCGGAATGGGCGAAGTCCAGGCCGTCGTCGAAAAGCCCGCGCAACAGCTGGTATGGGTAGAGCGAGGAAGCGAATCCGTAGCGCCCGGTTTCCTGCACCTTCGCGTAGGCGATGAAGATGGACTCCAGAACCGAAGGCATCCAGTCGGACTTCTTGATCATGCGGCGCGGCGAGATAAGCAGCGGATCCGGGAAATCAACCCAGCCGTTCACGCCACCATCCGTGTCATCGAAAATGTGGGCTGCCGCATTGGCTGCATCGGCGTTGGAAATGTAGACGCGGCCGGTAATGCGTCCGATGATCCAGCCCGCCACCATGGCCTGACGCTCCGTCTTCGTCAGCGGCAGGGCTGCCGGCAGCGGACGGGTGCGGCGCTCCGACCACCAGGAACCATCGAAATTGTCCTGCTTCTCGATGTCCTTGGCGATGTAGTTGAACATCGAAGAGAAGACGATCGGCGAGTAGTTGGGGTAGGAACCGAAGATCTCGATGTGCTGAACGTGATCCGACATGTTTAGCGAGTTGCGCAGAGCCACCGTGGAAGGCCCGTCAATCTCCGGGCGGCTGAGCACCGACTCCAGCTGGGAGGCAATGCCAGTTTCTGCGGAGCCAAGCTCCGCAAATGGGATATCAGAGAAGGAGTAGGTGTACTGCACGGACTTGCCGTGGATGCGCTGAACCATGTCGTCGTTAACAGCAGCCAACGGGCGGGCATAGCTCAGGGCCAGCTGGAAAGCCTCGATGAAGCGGCGCTGGCGCTCAGCGTGCTCGACCTCGTTGATGTCCGGGGTAAGAGTGAGGTAGCGGCGCAGATCCACCGAGTTGAACTTCTGGAACTCATAATCACGGCGGTTAATCCACTGGCGCGAGCGCTCCAGCAGATCAGTCGGGCGGATCTTAGCGTGGTAGTGCGCGCGCTGCGATTCGCGGGACTCACCACTTTGCGGATGGCGCGAGAGGTACTTGGACACCCAACCAGCACGGTTGGAGTAGGCATCGTTGGTACGCTTCTGCGGGGCCAGGGTGTCATTCGGCGCCTGGGCCGCATCGAGCGACTCCCATTCACCGCGGATGACCGCACGCACCGCAAAGGGATAAGCCTGCTCGTAGTTGGTGACATCCGAGGTGGACTGCTGGCCCTGGATGGTACGCAGCATCTGGTCCCGGTAGTCTGAGATGAAGGTGTTGACATCAGTCAGCATGATCTCGTTCTCGGCACCCTTGAAGCGGGTTTCCACGACCTCATCGAGCTCTGTTGGCCACGAGTTGACCTCGTCTGTGCGGACGTCGGCCAACTTGTTGGTCTCCGGGCGCTTTGACACGGCCTTCTCCAACACCGCGTGGGCATCCCCCAGCTCGCGCTTAAGGTGGAAGAGGTTCTCATCGGCATAGTCCTGCAGGACATCCTTGAGCAGGTGCGCAATGGCCATAAGGGCGTAGCTGTAGAACTGGTTGAAGTACAGACCCATCAGAGCATTAACCGTAGGAGTCGGGTCCGTCATCTGGCCCTTGCCAGTCAGCGGGCTGAGGATTGGATCCGCGCCTTCCGGCTTCGCCAACACGCGGGTGTTCTGGTAGTAGCCAGAGTACTCAGACAGGCACGGCAGGAGACGGTCAGAGTTGGTGAGCACATCCGTGATCTTGGAGAGCATCTCGCGCACATAGGGCACGCCCACCGCAGCCAGCTCCGACTCCACGGTGGCGAGGACACCATCGCTGAAGAAGTTGGCGTAGCGGTAAACAATGTCATACGCAGCATTGTTCAGAACCGATGCGATGGCCTGCTCATTGCGGGGATCGGCCATGTTGCCCTCAAACTCTTCGCGCCATTCGTTGACGTTGCGGCCCTGGCCCACCGGAATGAAGTTCTGCAGGTGCTTCGCGGCGCTGTCCGCGGCTTGCTGGGCTTGGCCACCGAACACACTGTTGAGCCAGTTCCAGACGCTACCGCTATCGATCTGTCCGCCCTGTGCCCAGGAAGGATCAAGCGTCATAGAGCTAAAGGCGCTAGGCAGGCGCTCCTCCAACTTCTTCGCAATCTGCATCTCGCCGGCCTCGGGGTTCTGCGGATCGAGGTGGCCGTTGAAGAGGCGCTCGAAGGCGCTGCGGGCAAGGCGCTGGGAAGAGTATTCGGCAAAGCGGTCACGGCCCATCGAAACCTGGGCATAACCCAGCGAACCCCAGGGCAGGCGCCCCCACGGCGTGCCGTCCGGGCGATCCCAACCGAAGAAACGGCGGCCGCCATCACCGGCCGGGGTGTTAGTCAGCGCGTAGGACACGAGGTTATCGCTGGCCTTGGTGGAAGCCATCAGCCCCGCCAACGCGCGGCCCAAGCCGCGGTAGATGGACATGGCGGAACCATCGCCGAAGCGAGCGCTGGTGGTGCCCATCTTGGAACCAATGGGGAAAATACGGCCGAAGGTCTGCCCCTCCGGCGGGGTTCCCATGTCGAAGGCCTCAAAGATAGCGCGGTCGTGATCATACGCATTACCCATCTGTGCGGCGACAACCTCACCGAACATAGCCAGCGAGTTCGGCCACGCGCCGGCCATGTCATCCGCCTTGTTATCGGCGAAGATTTCCGGGGTGTACATGAAGATGAGGGTGCCCTGCGGGTTCACGTTCGGAATAGTGGTGAGTACACGGCACACATCCAAGAACATCGAGGCGCCCGCGCCACCTGCCATGGAGGAGACAACGAGGACAACCGGCTGGGAATCACCGGTATCGGTGTCCAGCTTGGTCTGCTTGTAGTTGAGGCGGTTGAGCTCCTGGATTGCCTCCTGCGTGAACATCTCATCCACCGCTTCCTTGAGCGACTGGCGGATCTTCTTGAGATTCGGCAGGGTCAGCATACGGCCAATCGCGCGGTACTGGCCGGCGCCATCAGCCAGCTTCACGTCATTGGTAGAGGGGTTGCGGGTGGCCCACGTTGCGATCTCACCGAGCTTGCCGGCACGGCCCAGGATGCTGGACACGCCCTCATCGAAGGTGTTGTAGTTCTGGCGAGCACCAATGCCCACGTAGTGGCCGCCATTCTGGGTAACATTCGGCAGCTTCTGCGGGCCTGCCTCCTCCTCGAGCGGCACATCGATGTTGACGAACTGCCAGGCCTTGGGCAACTCGGTCATGTCCGGGTCGATGCTTCGCAGCTCGGCCTTGAGCTGGTCCATCATGAACGCCAGTGTCTTGGCGCCGGAGCCACCGCAACCGACGACGAGGAACTTCTTCATCTTTAACTACCTTTCGAAGGGGAGGTTCGCTTCTGTGCTGTTTATGTCTGTTGTGTGCTGCTCTGCCGGCTTAACCCTGGGAGCCAAATCCCGGGGCTGGGGGCCAGCCGCCGTTATTACCAGGGTTACCAGGATTGTCTGGGCGCTGCTGGCCTGGTTGGCCAAAGCTCGGGCCGCCGCCGAAACCAGATCCACCACCAAAGTGTGGTGCTCCGCCGAAGCCGGGGCGTCCCGGCTCTTCAGCGCGACCTGGCTGGTTCTGAGGTGACGGTCCGGAAGGCTGGGACTGGCCGAAACCGCCAGGTTGCGGCGCCTGCTGGCGCCCACCCGGGTGGGGAGCGCCCTGCTGCGGTCCACGTTGCGGCGGCGGACCGCTCGGCGGCTGGGAGACGGGCTGGTTCTGCTGGACCGGCTGCCCCGGTTGGCCTGCCTGCGGCGGCGTCTGTGCCTTCTCAGCCTTTTCGGCTGGGAATTCGACTTGGTCAAAGAGTTGCAGGGCCTGGCGGCTGATCTCCTTCGACATCTCGTCGTATGCGCTGGCCTGTGCCAACGTATCGATGGTCATGACAATCTCGCCAGAATCGCGGTCCTTCTTGTTACCGATGAAGAACCACGTGTTCTGCACCGCAAGCGGCAACACTGCCCGGCAACCGGACTTCTTGCCCTTGCCGGAGATAGTGCCATCGCGCTGGACCTCCACGTGGGCGGCAGTGAAGGGGCTCAGTCCCATCTTTACCTTGGCATCATTGCTGCCCAAGCGGGCAGAACGTGCAGAGGCTTCCACCGGAACGGCACCTTGGAACTCATCCTTGGACACCGCAAACGGGCGGCCGGTGTCGGTACGCACGAGGTTCGCACCATCACGGCGTACCGGGATGGTCTTCGTAAACATGCGGGGCTTTTCCGGAATGCGGCCGCTAAACCACTTCATGAAGTACAGAATGGCCAGCGGAATCAGCAGTGCCAGCAGTACCGCCAAGACAAAGGAGAGGCCGAAAGCAGACTTGCTCAGTGGTGCGGTCATGGAGCCCTGCAACGTCAGCGGCAGCTCCATCTGCTGGTTGTCCTCAGCAGACTGCAGGTTAATGACCGGCTCCACGCGCAGTGGTCCATCCGCCATCTCTTCCACGCTGAGAGTCACCGGGATGGTTGCCTTCTCATCCTTGGAGAGCTCGAGTGCAGAATCTTCCGAGTTGTGCTGAGAACTCACTGCAACGGAAGGAACTCCCGCGGGAAGCATTCCGCCATCAGAATCCATGGTCTGGTCTGCCACCCACACCTTGCCGGGGCCGGTCACGGGAACGTCGACGGTAATCTCTTTCTCCGTCATGGTAATTGTCTGCGCCGAGCCCACCGTCGGCATATTGACCGGGGTAACCGTCAGCGGCGTTTCCGCGTTGATGGGGTCCAGCTTCGAGCCCGGGCGCTCACCCGTTTCTTTGGTGGTGATCTCCACGCGGGTTCGCAACTGACCGGATGCCGCGTTTTCCACCTTGTCTAGCGGAATATCTACCTGCTGTCCATCGGTGATCGGCGCATTCTCTACAAGGGTGACCGGGGTGCCGTCCTCTGGTACGAACTCCGCGTAGAGGGTTCCCTCACCCTCCAGCGCACGTGGCTCGCCCTTGCCATCAACCAACTGTCCCTTCAGGATCTGGTCCGAGTTAATGCCGCCTTCTACCTTGGCCCCGTCTTCGGTCTTGAGGTCCAGGTTAAGGCCCGGCACCATAACGACGGAAGCAAGGTATTCGCCGTCCGTACCCTCAGCCGCCTTGTAACCAAAGGTCCATGCTCCGGCCCAGGAATCGCCATCCTTTTCCATAGCGATATCAACCATGCCCGGCAGCTTGTTGTTCTCCGTCACGGAGACCTTCGCGCCGGCGACGCTCGTGGTATCGGGTGTGAGCTCCACCGTTTCGCCATCGGGACCAGTCAGGGTCGGTATGAGGTCGCCTTCACCCACCGAATTCTTCGGCACCGCGGACAAACGCACAGGGGACACGGAGTTATCAAGGACGAAATCAAACTGGTCCTTGAAGTTACCTTCCTTGGTTACGCCACCCGAGGTAGGGATGAGGTTACGGAAGGCCGCGAACAGCGCTGCTGGGTCCTCACCCGCGTCAAAGAATGCACCGTTCGGGGCACCCTGGCCACAGTCTTCACCCTCCGCCATGCGGGTGAGCTGGCGGACTTGATCCTGGGCTTCCGCAGCTGGCACGAGGCCCACGTTAAAGAGGCGGATATTGGAGTTACGGAACGCGGTGACAGAGGAATTGACCTCACACAGCTTGTCCTGCGCGCCCTGAAGATCGTTGGCCTCGGCGTCGGTGTAGTACTTACCATCGGTAAAGAACACGATGCCGCGGCAGCTACTACCTTGATGAGAAGCGAGTTCCTTCAACGCGCCTTTGTAGGCCGCGCCATAGTTGGTCTCTAGATCCGCAACGCGATCCTCCTTGCGGAACTTATCCAGTTCGCCCTGCAGGGCATCAGCGTTACCGGAGACATTGGTCCACCCGCCATACTCGGCAGGATCGCTGTAATAGTCGGATCCGAAGCCAGCGAGTTTCACGTTAATGTCTGCGCCGTTGTCTTCCCCGAGGTGGGCCAACTGCTTCACGATGTCCGCCGTGGCATCAACGCGGAAGGCATCGGCATCCGTCGGCTGCGAGCCCTCATAGCCCACCAAGGACGCTGATTGGTCAAGAACAAAGAGCAGGTCCGCAGACTTCTCGCTGGCAATACAGGAGCCAAAATCGGAGAGGTTCTTTTGTGAGACTTCTGAGAGCGCAGATTCGGAGCCGATTCCCTCAGGGCGCTCTTCCGGAGGCGGCGGAGCATCCTGCGCCACCGCTCCCAGGCTGCCACCGAACCCAGTGATGGCCATCGCAGCGGATAAAGCAAGTACTCGTGTGAACTTCTTCATTAGGCGCCAACCGCCTTTCCTACGTAGAAGGCGATTTCCACCGCAGCGACAATGACAAGGACAAAACTTCCGCCCATGATGATGCGGTAAAGCAAAGTTTGCGTGGTGTCCTCAACATAAAACGTCTCGGCTTGGCGCTGCGTGTTCTTCAGCGTGTACAGGCCCAAGAGGATAAAGGACACGATTCCGGCCAGCAGCCATCCACCGATAGCCAGGACAAAGAACAGAGTCTGCGTCGGCGAAGCAATAAGCGGCGCAATGACCAAGAGGATCAGTGCGATAACTGCGGAAACGCCAGCAGCAATGAGCAGCGGCCACGGCCCCTTCGTCGGACTCGTCGGTGCTGCCACCTGACGGCGATAATCCGGTGCAGGCGAGGACTCACCAAAACCATCAGACGAGCCCGGCGCACCAAAAGAGCCACCTGCCCCTGAACTAGGGTTAGCCCCCGCAGGGCTTCCCGGGGCAGAGCCGAAACCGGAGCCCCGACCAAAATCAGTACCGGAGGAAGGCTTCTGCGCTGGGGTCTGGGCAGGATTCTGTGCTGGATTCGGGGCACCAAAACCACCGGGACCCCCAGCCCCACCGGGCGCGCCGAACCCGGAACCTGCACCTGGCTGATCAGCCCCTTGCGGCGGGCGCCCGCCAAACTGTGGCGACGAGCCTGGGGAACCAAACGTCATATCGATGACCTTCCCTTAAACGAAGTTGGGCCACCGGCGAACCTGGTACCTTCCCCATCTAGCGACGCAGAAGGTAGAAGATCCGCCGGAAAGCTCTAAGGACCAGAAACCAAGGTAGCCGCACCCCCTGACATGACGTGTCTTTCTCTGGCCTCGAAATTCGAACGCGCCCGAATCTCTTCGAGCGCGCGCCATGCACACAATAGACAGGAAACGTTCAGGGAATACGAAAACGTTGCAAGCAAAAGAATGCCATACTGCGTGCATTATTTCTGCCCAGTTCATAGATCTTTATGGGCACAGCACCAAGAGCGCACCCCCGAAACAGCCAGTTCCGCTGCAGGTTCTCAGGAAACAGCCGGGTGAGGGAGCACTCCCCATTTCTGCTTCCCCCAGTTTCGTGGAAAAATGCTGTTCCATGACAACTCAATCGGCAACCGCAACCACCACAAACGGTGGCGAGAGCATCCGATTCATCCCGGTACATTCCACTTTGTACCCGTGGCTGGTCGCGGTGTTCGTCGTTACCTTCCTCATTTCGAACATCAACGCCACGAAGGGTGTCCAGCTCGGCCCGCTCATCACCGATGGCGCCTTCTTCCTCTTCCCCATCGCCTATATCGTGGGCGATGTTCTCTCTGAGTGCTATGGCTTCAAGTCCACCCGCCGCGCCGTGTATATCGGTTTTGCCATGGCGCTTCTGGCCGCAGTTTCCTTCTATATTGCGATCTGGCTGCCCGCGGCTGATTTCTACGAAGGTCAGGAAGCCTTCGCCGCCACGCTGGGCCTGGTTCCGCAGATCCTGCTGGCTTCCCTGGTCGGCTACGTCGTAGGCCAGCTGCTCAATTCCTTCACCTTGGTCAAGATGAAGGCCCGCTCAGGCGAGAAGGGTCTCATCGCCCGTCTTGTGGCTTCCACCGTCGTCGGCGAATTCGGCGATACCCTGCTGTTCTGCGCCATCGCCGCACCCGTCATCGGTATCGATTCCTTCAGCGGCTTCCTGAACTACGTCATCGTGGGATTCCTGTGGAAGACCGCCTGCGAGGTGATCATGCTTCCACTGACCACCCTGGTTATCTCCTGGGTCAAGCGCCGCGAGGACTACGTGCCTATCGACGAGGCCGACGCCCCTACAGCAGCGCCGTCTAAGTAGCAGCGACCCGTCCCGATCTTTCACCCCCTTAGCACGCACTGTGCTGAGGGGGTCTATTTCTCTCTTCCTTTCACCCATCATGCGTAATACGATGCATTCACAGTGACAAAGGAGAATAAATGGCTGCAGAGGATTCCGGCGAGCGCTTTAACCTCGATGAGGTCTTAAAGGACATCTACGATGCATAAGCATCTTCGAGCTTCCTTCCTCCCTATCCTTGGCCTAGCCACAGCCTTAAGTCTTGTGGCGTGCTCGGCGGGGACGGAAGAAGACCCGTCGCCTGAAACGACGAGCCACGCGGCACCGGAAACGACGGCGGTGAGCAGTGAGGCGTCGCCAAGCACAGCACCCAGCACCACCCCTACCCCGCCGCCGCTCAATGAGGGCCCGGCACCCGCACTGACCGGAACGTTTGAGATGGACGGCCCAGCCACCATCACGGGCGCGACCTATGATTCAATGCCCTTCGTCGTGCCCCTCAACCCCGCCGGACCGCAAGAAACCATGGTGCGCTGGGTGCAAGACTGGGGTGAGTCACCCGCCACGGCAGAACAGGGCACCACCTACGTCTTGGGCCATGCCTGGGGCCAACAGCAACTGGTGTTCAACCCTTTCTCCGAGGTGGTCACTGCCAACGTTGATCTGAGCAACCCCACCACCGTGGAGGGCCTCGACGGGCCGCAGGTGCAGCGCTTTACGACGCCCATCCTCAACGGCTCCCACATCCGCATGACCTCCGAGGGCGGTGCCGGGCGCGAGTGGATCGTGGATAACGCCTTCCTGGTTGATAAGGAGCAGCTGGGCAGCGACGCCGACCTCATGAATACCGAGGTCCCCGGGCGTATCGTGCTCATTGCGTGTGCGGTGGACGGCACATCAGACTTGGAGTACAACGTCATCGTCACCGGTCACTTGGCGTAATAGCGCCCCAGGAATTCATCGCGATAAGCCTCGTAATAGCCGCCGTCGATGGACTCCCGAATGTTATCTACCAGGCGGATCATGAACTCCAGGTTGTGGATAGTGCACAGCGTGCCAGCCAAGAATTCCTTGGCTTTGAGCAGGTGGTGGAGGTAGGCGCGGGAGTAATTCTCCGACACATAGCCGCCGAATTCCTCATCCACACCAGCAAAGTCGCGCTTGAAGCGCGCATTAGTGAGGTTCATGCGGCCATCAAGGGTGTAGACGCCACCGCGGCGCGCCAGGCGGGTCGGCGCCACGCAGTCGAAAGTATCGGCACCAGCCTCAACGGCGGTAAAGATGTCATCCGGTTCAGAGATACCCAGCAGGTGCCGGGGCTTATCGACGGGCAACTCATCGCATACCCAGCCCACAATCGTGCCCAGGTTCTCCTTCTCCAATGCGCCACCGATGCCGAAGCCACCGAATCCGCGACGGCCATTCGCTTCGGCGCGATCGGAGAGCTCCACCAGCCCGCGCGCGGCCTGACGGCGCAGGTCCTCATACTGCGCGCCCTGCACCACGCCCCACAGGGATTGGCGCGGTTTCTGCGGGCCGCGGGCGAGCGTCAACCGGTCGTGCTCATCCAGGCAGCGCTGCGCCCAGCGGCGCGTGCGCTCGACGGATTCCTCCTGGTAGGTGCGGGTATCCACGAGCGTGGTGAGCTCATCGAAGGCAAACACAATGTCCGCGCCCAAGCCATGCTGGATCTGCATGGAGACCTCTGGGGTGAAGCGGTGTGTGGAGCCGTCGATGATGGATTTAAAATCCACGCCATCCTCATCGACCTGCGCCATACGCTCCTTCTTGGCCGCACGGATATCGGAGTCCGTTAGGTCCGCCACGTCCATGGCGAGGACCTTTTTGAAACCCACGCCGAGGGACATGACCTGGAATCCGCCTGAGTCGGTATACGTCGGCCCATGCCAATTCTCGAAGGCAGCCACGCCACCGGCCTCGTCCACGATGTCGTGGCCCGGCTGCAGGTAGAGGTGATAGGCATTGGACAAGATAGCCTGGGCTCCGGTCAAGCGAATCTGCTCCGGGGTCAGCGTCTTCACCGTGGCCTTGGTGGCCACCGGGATGAAGGCCGGGGTCTGGATATCACCGTGCGGGGTATGGATAACACCGGTGCGGCCGTGCTTTCCCGGTTGTGCTGGACCGCTTAAATCCAGCTCCTTCTTCACGTCGAAGGAAAGGTCGGTCTCAAGCTGCGGCTTAGGGTGAGTCATAGGGAACTATTCTACGGGCTGCGCTGCCTTATCCTCTGCTTCACGGGATGCTGCCGCGTGTTTGCGCTCCCATTCTTCTTCCAACGCCGTGCCCTCGATGTCGAGCTGTGGGATCAGCTTGTCCAGCCACTTCGGCATCCACCAGGTGGTGTGCCCCATGAGGAACATGGTGGCGGGGACAAGCGACATGCGGACTAGGAAGGCGTCGAAAAGCACGCCCGCCGCCAGCGCGAAGCCGAAGATCTGGATGAAGGGCAGCGGCTGGCTGATAAAGGCCACGAAGACGGAAATCATGATGATGGCCGCGGCGGTGACCACGCGGGCACCGGCGGTAAAGCCGGCGATGGTGGCCTCATCATTGGCGTTGTACTTGCTGTACTTGCCACCGCTGCCCTGCGGGTAGCGGGAGAAGTGCTCACGCATGCGGGTGACCAGGAAGACCTGATAGTCCATGGCTAGGCCGAAGGTCACGCCGATGAGGAAGATGGGCATGAAGGAAATCAGCGGGCCCGGCGCGGGCACCAGGCCGGTGAGACCGTCCTGCCACACCAGCACGGTCAGGCCAAAGGCGCCGCCGACGGAAAGCAGGAAGCCTAAGCCCGCCACCAGCGGGACCAAGATGGAGCGGAATACCGCCAAGAGCAGGAAGATAGCCAGGCCCACCACGATGGCGAGGTATGGCCCCATGGCCCCTTCAAGGCGCTCGGTGATATCGAGCTGCACCGCAGTCAGGCCTGTCATGCCGATCTCGGCACCGGTGGCATCCTCCAGCTCCGCACTAGCGGTGCGCAAGGCGGAGGCGGTGCCAACCGTGGCCTCATCCGTCGGCGCGGTAGTGGGACTGACCATGATCTGCGCTGCCTTCATATCCTTGCTCACGCCCACCAACTGGGCGTGCTTGACCCCGCCGACCTGGTTCAGGCGCTGCACGGAATACATAAAGGAAGAAAGAGCGGCCTTCTTCTGCTCATCCTCTTCGCCCTCCTGGCCCTGGATATAGGGCTGCAAAGCCGCGGAATCCGGGTTGGCGTTAGCGCCATCCACGATCACTAAGAAGGGGCCGTTGATGCCGGGGCCGAAGCCCTCGGACAGCAGGTCCGCCGCCTTGCGCTGGGTGGTATCCGGATTAGACGTGGTATCCGCCGGAAGCGCCAGCTCCATGTGCAGAACCGGAGCGGTCAAAGCACCGAGGCCGAGCACCACCAAGGCCATGACGACACCGGGGACACGCTGCACCGTGCGCACCCAACGGTTACCCATCGTTGGCTTCGTGCGGCGCGGTCGGCGCTTCGTCGGATTTCCGGCCACGCCGGGGATGCGCCCGGCGAAGGCCTTATCACCGAGCAGGCCCAGCATCGCGGGCACCAAGGTCAGCGCCACAAGCACGGCCATGAAGACCGTGCCCGCAGCCGCCAGGCCCATCGCCGTCAAGAAACTAATGCGTGCCACCAGTAGGGCGAAGAGCGCGATGAAGACCGTCGCACCGGCAAAGACCACCGAGGAACCCGCCGTACCAACGGCCATGCCGGCGGCATCCGGCCCGTCCATGCGGGAGCGCTCCTGCCGGTAACGCGACATGATGAACAGCGCATAATCGATGCCCACGGCCAGGCCAATCATGACGGCCAGCACCGGGGTGAGGTTGTTGAGCTCCATCCAGTGGGTCGCGATCATGACGCCCATCGCACCGAGCCCCACCCCCACAACCGCGGAGATAAGCGGCATGCCCGCGGAAGCCAAGGAACCGAAGGTAATGATGAGGACGATAAACGCCACGGCCAGGCCGATGACCTCAGAAATCGAGTTGACCTGGATTTCATCACCGAAGCCTGCGCCGCCGGCCTCTACCTCCAAGCCCACCGCACGGCCGATATCCATGGCCTCATGGACCACGTCTTTATCCGCGGGGTCCACCGAATAGGGGCTCTCCGCGTCAAAATCGAAGGTGGTATAAGCAATGGTCTCATCGGCATTGACCATGGCCAGGTTGTCGGCATCCGCCCGTGCGGTCTCCTCCGGCAAGCCCATGGAGGTGAACTGCTCGATGACCTGCTGCTGCAGTGCTGGCGATACGTCGAGCGGGTTACCCCAGCGCTGCTGGCTGCCCTCCGGGATATCCAAGCCTTCTGCAATGTGGTGCACCACGTCCTCGACCGCTTCTTTATTCTGCGGGTCACTGAGCTTCTGCCCTTCCGGGGCCTTGAAGACGAGGTTGACCGACGGCGCATTGGCCGGGTTACCGTTCTCCGGGAAGAGCTCCACCGCGCGGCGGGTGGCATCAATAGCGGGCGTGCCGCTGATGGAGTACTCCGTGGTCATCGGCTTCATCAAGCTCAAGGTCGCTCCGCCCGCGGCCGCCACGATGAAGATCCAGGCAATGATGACCTTCCATCGGTTGATGTAAGACCAGCGGCCTAGGTGGTAGAGCAGCTTTGCCACGGAAATTCCCCTTCACATGCGCGATTATTGCTCGCGGAAGCTTTGGTGGTGGACACGAATGTGCACCAGTTTAACCAGTTGGGCTGTGAAGCCCTAACGGTCTCGTAAGAGTTCAACGACCCCTCCAGAGTGTGGCCAGCGCTACAATACGGAATTACTGAAATACTCTAGGAGCACCACCATGTCTACTTTCGTCATTGTCGCCGTCGCGGCCATCCTTCTCATCGCCATCCCAGCGGGCATGATGAGCCGGCGGATTCACAAGCGCACTGAAGACCACGACCCCGAGGCACGCCAAGCCGCGCTGGATTTCCAAAGAGATGTTGATAGAGGGCGAGCTGGCTTCTAAAACACAAAAGACCGGCACCCCAGAGCTAAGAACTGGAGTGCCGGATGTGGCGGTGGCGGCGGGATTTGAACCCGCGGTTGGGGGTTACCCAACAATCGCTTTCGAGGCGATCACCTTCGGCCGCTCGGACACGCCACCGCGTTCCAGATTACGTCGAGTAGCCCCGAGCGACAAAATCGCTGCCCACGCCAGGCGGCGGGACAGCGATTCAGCTACTTAAGGCTAGGAATTAGTCCTTGAGGTTTCCGATGACCTCGTTGGCCTTGTCCTTGACGCCCTCAACGGCGTCGGAAGCCTTCTGCTTGGCCTCGGAGGTGACCTGGTCGGCCTTGCCCTCGTTCTCCAGCTTCTCGTTGTCGCTTACGTTGCCAGCGGCTTCCTTAGCCTTGCCAACAAACTCGTCCTTCTTGTTCTCGAAATCACCCATGGTTTTCTCCTTACTCTCTACGTCTCTCACGTGGACCACCCAGCCTACACGCGAATCGGAAGGTGGATCCGAGACCACGTCCAAACTCAGGGCTACTCGCTGCTTCCGCGCAGACCCCCGAAGAAGCTCGTGAGCAGCTCTGCGCATTCTTCCTCCAGCACACCGCTGCGTACCTCCGGCACGTGGAGGGTGCCAGGGGCGCGCAATACCTCCACCAGCGAACCGCACGCCCCCATCTTCGGCTCAAAGGCACCAAAGACCACCGAGGACACCCGGGAAGCCTGAATCGCACCAGCGCACATCGCGCAGGGCTCCAAGGTGACGACCAGCTCGCAGCCTTCCAGCCGCCAGCCATCGCCATGCACGCGCACCGCCTGACGGATGGCTTCCACCTCTGCGTGCGCGGTGGGGTCATTCAGCTGCTCGCGGCGGTTAACGCCGGTGGCGAGTTCGTTACCGGAGGCGTCGTACAGCACGGCTCCTACCGGGATATCCCCCGCCGGCGTGGTGCGTGCGACCTCCAGGGCGCGACGCATGCGAGACTCCGCGCGGACCAGCCCCGCCGCTGGTTTAAGAATCATCCGAGTCGAGGCCGTCGATGAAATCCTCCAGCTCATCACCAAAGCCCAGCTCGCCGGCGATGCGCAGGAGCATATCGGAAGGCCAGTCCTCATCGTTGTCGATGATGTAGCCCACCTGGTCCTCATCGAGGCCGAGGTCCGCGAAGATGTCGAAGTCACCGTCACCGTACGGGTCGGCGTCCTCCCACTCGTCTTCGTCCAAATCCGGGATATCGATATCGCGCAGGTCCAGGAAATCCGCGGCGAAATCGTCTTCGGAGGCATAGGTGGCGTCGGAAAGCAGCATGCGCACATCCCCCGGCACCGGGCGCACGACGACGAAATAATCATCCTCCACGCACAACAGCGCAAATGCCGCTCCCTCCGAACGCAGGTTGCGCACCGCCTTGATGGAGGTGTTGACGTCGGTAAAGTCATCCTTGAAGGGGCGAATCACCCACGCGCCTTCGGCGCTGGGGACGGTGATAGCAAAGGACAGATCGTCGTGGCTCATACCTCGTCAGATTAGTCGGATTGTGCGACAATTGTCACCGTGAGTTCTCAAGATGTTCAACGCCCCGTCTGCATTATCGGCCTCGGTCTCATTGGAGGTTCCCTCCTGCGAGACCTAGCTGCTGCACGCCATTCCGTGTACGGCTATAACCACTCGACTTCTGGTGCGCGAACGGCCATTAAGCAGGGCTATGACGTCACCGATGATCTGCCGGCTATCCTGCGCCGCGCCGAGGAGGACAATGCGCTCATCGTCATCGCGGTGCCCATGGATGCGGTTGCCTCGGTCCTCGACGTCATTCAGGAACACGCCCCGAGCTGCGGGCTGACGGATGTCGTCTCGGTCAAGGCCGAGGTTCGCCAGCTCATCGTGGAGCGCAACATGGAGTCACGCTACGTGGGCGGCCACCCCATGGCCGGCACCTCCAAGTCCGGTTGGGAGAACTCCCACACCGGACTATTCAACCGCGCTGCTTGGGTTATCACCTACGACTACGCCGCTGAATGCGATGCGCGCGGCGAGCGCATCCCCACCGAATGGGAGAACATTTTTGCCGACGTGGTCCGCATGACCCAGATGGTTCACGCTGAGGCGGTTCCGGTGCGTGTGGCGAACCACGATGCCGCGGTCGCCCGCATTTCGCACCTGCCACACGTGCTGGCGGAGACCCTCGCGGTGGTCGGCGATAATGGCGGCATTCTGGCACAGTCCCTGGCGGCTGGCTCCTTCAAGGACGGCACTCGCGTGGCGGGCACTCGCCCGGACCTGGTGCGCCAGATGTGCGAGACCAACTCGACGGCGCTGGTCCAGGCCCTCGACGAGGCCCTCGAGTTGCTGCAGGATGCGCGCGACTCGCTGGCCTCGGAGCAGCCTTCCATCGCCGCGCTTGCCGACGCTGGCTTCCGCGCCCGCACCCGCATCGAAGCCCGGTCCGGCGCTCGGAAGGAATCGGTCTCCCCGGTGAAGATCTCGTCTCGCCCGGTTCTGCGTTTGCACCCGGGTGCGCCGAACTGGGTGGCGCAGCTGCGCCAGACCGAGTCTTTGGGCGGGCGCATCGAGATCTTCTAGCCCGCTCTGACAGCGAATATCAGCCGGAAGGCGGTTCTGTCCACGGGGCAGCCCGCAGTTAGCAAAAGGCATCTTGCAGATGGCATCTGCCAAAAGGCGTTTTCAGGCGAGAAAACGCCTTTTGGGGTGTTCACATGGCGTTTTTGGCCCCTAAAACGACTTCTAGCGGATGCCTTTTGTGGGGCGCCATGTGTCGACGGTTTGTGGGGGCCATCTAGCGACCGACCGTGAAGCAGCGTGCGCGGCAGCGTAGTGCGGTGGCGTGGAGCGGCGTGGGGCGCTTAGTCGCGGAAGGTGTCGTCGCGGCGCTTGCGGGCTTGGGACTCATCGCGTGTGATGCCCAGCAGCGGGTAGCCAGCAAGGCCCGCCGCTAGGCCCACCGGCAACATCCAGAGCATGCCGGAAGCCAACCACAAGACCACGCCGAGGATGGCACCAGCGATCAGACACGGAACGAGTTTCTCCTTCATGGAGATTCAGCCTAGTTGGTACTCCGCGCGGCGACAGACTTGCGGTTGAGCAGGCGCGAGATGATGGCTATGGCGATAAGTCCTACTACCGAAGCAACGCCCGCTGGCCATGCAACCGGGGCGCTGACCTGCATCGTTGTCGGTGGTGCCGGGGAGTTATCGGCGTTGAGGACGCCGTCGGTATCGCGGCCGCTGGTGGCGTCCTCGATCCAATCGCGGACCTCGACCACCGACGTAATCGCCGCGGTCGGGGAAGGCAGATCCGGATCCGCGTTCGACGTTCCAGCCGTGGCCACGCCGACGAGGCGACCGTTGACAAAGAACGGACCACCTGAGTCGCCGCCTTGCATGCCCTCACCATTAAGGGACTTCACGTCCATGATGGCAGCGGCAATCATCGGGCCTACTCCCCCGAGTTCACCGGCCGGGATACTTTCCGCGCCGTCGGGTCCAACGGCGATCTCTGGCATGTCGCCGCCCTTCATCACCTGGGGCGCGTCGGATGCGTCGGGGGCGGGAGCGACCATTCCACCGGGGGCAGGCACAGCCATGTCGCCAGGTGCCGCGGCGCCGGAATCGCCCGGCGCCACCGGTGTCATCTTCTCACCGGACTCGTCTGGGCTCGCCGGCGGGGTGCCGCCGGATAGCAATTCACCTACTTCCATCTCAGCCATCGGCAGCTGGCCTTTGCGGGCCATGCGGGAGCTGCTGCTCCAGCCGTAGAAGTGGCCTTTCTCACCAGCGGTAGGAACAGCGTCCGCGAGCTTGGCGGGCTTAACGCCCTTGACGGGCTCGGTCAGGTGCATGAGGCCGGCGTCGATAGTCGGCGAAACAGCCCATGAATCCACGTCATAGACACGGGTGTCCTTGCCCTGGCCAAAGCGTGCCTGCGAGCCCTCGTTGTTGACGGACTCCAAGCAGTGGCGGGCGGTCAGCACCCACTGCTCAGCCACCAGCGTGCCGGTGCAATCGCCGAAGTTACCAATCTTGCCCATACGCAGCGCAGCTACGGCAGCGCTTTCCTCCGAGTGAGGTGCGGTCTGTGCAAATTCCAAGGCCATGGCCGGTGCAGCGCCCAGCCCCACGACCACAGAGCTGGCCAGAACAGCAGTTATCTTTCGTGCCGCCATTACGCGGCCACCTCCTTGATTGCCCAAGCCACGACCCTCTCGGCCGGACCCTTTCCACAGAACTTCTTCCACAGCGCGCTCAACAGAAGGAACGCGAGCACAAAGCCCAGTGCCGCCGTGGTGTTGTGCAGCGAAACGTTCGCCTGCCAATAACGAGCGGTGAGAATGTGCAGGATATAGATGGTCAACGACATCGAGCCCAATGCTGCGAAGGGGAAAGCCAAGCGTGGCAGCTGACGGCCAATGATCAAACACAGGTGCAGCACCACCGCGGTGACTGCCACGGAGAGAAGGATTTCACCAAGCACACCCGTATGCCCGGTAAAGCGCAGCCAGCCGGGGATATCCGGGTTGAAGCGCTGCCACAGGCCAATACCGGTGACAACGGCAGCCACCGCGGTCGTGACGATCTGGGTGCGGGTGGGGCGGGTGAGGTAGACGTCGTAAAGCAGCATGCCTGCCACCATGTACGCCAGGAAAGCCACGAGGGGGTAGACCTGCGGGAGGGTGTACGGCGCGTAGAGCACCGTGGCGCCCGCGGTGGCCAGCGCGAAGAGCAGAACCTTCCACACGGTAGCCAGCGGTGGGACCCAAGCGGTAAGAGCCATTGCCGCGCCCATCACCACGAGAACGACCTGAATCTCACCACCCACAGGTAGCAAGGCCACACCGATGAGCATGACTATCATACCGCGGGCAACCAGCTTGAGGAAGACCCGCAGCGAGTAGTCGCGAGCAAGAATCATCATCGTGGTACCTGCAATGATGGCGAACCCCGCCGCCGGCAGCCCAGAGAGCACCACTTTGGTGCTCCAGACCAGGTTGGCCATGTGCAGAATAATCATCCCGATGATGGCCAAGGAACGAGCAATATCGAGGCCCACTATTCGGGCGCGCGCTGACACCTATTCATCTCCTTGCAGTTGAAAACGTTTAAGACCGACCAGTGGCTCTGGCCGGTCTTCTTATTTGTGTTTGTTTTCAGCTCTGCATTTCACTCAGCTCTGCGTGATATGCGTCTCAGTGGCTAAGGGCGATGGATTTCTCATCGCGCACGAGGTAAATGCGCTCAGGGGTTGCGGAGGCATCGGGGTCCACCATCACCGTTACTGGTCTTTGAAGAAAGCCAATGAGAGTCCCGTCCGATTGCGGGCCAAAGCAGATATTGTCCGACATCAAATCCCACGTGATATCTATCTCACTAGCCTCGTTACTCTCAAAATGGAAACCGGCATTATCGCAAGAGAACTCCAAGTACTGATCCCTAAAGTTCACGTAAAAGGAATCCGGCTGCTGCGCGGACTTCCACTCGGAATTCACCACAAACTCCAACTGCTGCGCATTGGCGGTGACCAAGCCTGCGGGCGTGCTAGTAATAATGTTGCGGTGTGAGGATCCAGCTTCCGCTATGTCCGAGCTCCCCGGCAGTTCCGAGGAGCCAACAAAAGAGAAGAGGGAGGAAATGAAAAGCAGGATAGCGGAGAGAATCGCTTGAATCATGGGCCAAAGTATAGCCCCAGGTGAAGGACCGGTGTTTGCAATCTGTTTGCACCGTGTTTGCACCCACTTCGGTTTACCTGGGATTACTCGGGCCTACTTTTAGGCGACCAAAACGCAAATAAACCCCCAAGCTATCCGGCGTTTATACCGTTTGACCTGGGGGTTTAGGTGGTGCGCCCGGAGGGATTCGAACCCCCAACCTTCTGATCCGTAGTCAGATGCTCTATCCGTTGAGCTACGGGCGCAGTCCGTTGGTAAGCAGTGCGTGTGCTCTGCCGTGCAACGAGGAATAACTATACCTACGGTCTGAAAAACTAACAAATCAGCAGTTCACGACCATTTTTCACCTTGAGTTTCGAGCTTCCACTTTACCCACTGTTCACCTAACCGGTAGGAGCCTTGAGCTTAAAACGCACTCTGTCCCCGGCACCGAGTCATCGCTTCGGCGCCAGGGACAGAACTACCAGAAACTAGACCGCCAGGCCGAAGATGGGCACAGCCAACAGATAGACAGTCAGGGTGATGAGGAAGATGCCCAGGATGTTGAGGCCCAGACCACCCTTGATCATCTCACCAATCTTGACGTAGCCGGAGCCGTACGCGATGGCGTTCGGCGGAGTAGCAACCGGGAGCATGAACGCACAGGTTGCAGCCAGCGCCACCGGGATGGTGAGCAGCAGAACGTTGATGTCACCCTCCGCAGTCAGGCCAACACCCACGGCAACACCGCCCATGATCGGGATGAAGGTCGCGGCGGTCGCAGTGTTGGAGGTGATCTCCGTCAGGAAGAGCACGAGAGCGGCCACTGCGGCAACGATGAGAACAGTTGGTAGGACACTGAGTCCCTTGGCCATCTCACCAATCCACAGGGACAGACCGGACTTGTTGAACATGGCCGACAGCGACAGGCCACCGCCGAAGAGAAGGAGCACGTCCCAGGGCATCTCGTTGGCGGTCTCCCAGTCTAGAAGGCGAATGCGGCGCTGGTTATCCGCAGGCAGGATGAACAGCAAGATGCCGGCCGCGATGCCCACGATGGCATCGTCGTAGTTCTCGAATTCCTTGAGCACGAGCGGCAGGGTCACCCACGCCGCCGCTGCGAACAAGAAGATAATGCCCGTCATGATCTGGGGACGGGTCCAGGGGCCGAGGGCCTTAATTTCATCGTCGATAAGCTCGCGACCGCCCGGAATTTCGGTCATCTCCGGCTTGAAGACGGTGATGAGCAAAAGCCATGCGATGATCAAGAAGATTGCAGCCAGCGGCACACCAACGGCCATCCAGCGACCAAAGCCCAGGGTCACGTCCCAGGTGTCTGCCATGTAAGCATTGAGGAAGGCATTCGGCGGAGTACCAATAAGGGTTCCCAGCGAACCGATAGATGCAGAGTATGCGATACCCAGCATGAGAGCGGTGGCGAACTTCTTCTGCTTATCCCAGCCGCCGACGGTCTCCGCGGTCAGCGCCAGCACCGAGGTGCCAATCGGCAGCATGACCACAGCGGTTGCGGTGTTAGACACCCACATGGACAAGAAGCCAGTAGCGAGCATGAAGCCCAAAATCAGGCGCTTCGGCGAGGTACCGATCAACTTCACCACATACAGCGCGAGGCGGCGGTGAAGGTTCCAACGCTGCAGGGACAGTGCGATGAGGAAGCCACCCATGAACAGGAAGATGGTCGCGGACGCATACGGCGCGCCGACTTCCTTGATGGCCCCTACGCCCGCCAGCGGGAAGATGACCAAGGGCAAGAGCGCGGTAGCGGCCAGCGGGATGGCCTCCGTCATCCACCACACGCCCATGAGAATGGTCACGGCCGCCACGGCACGCAGCGCACTCTGGGTGTATTCAACATCATCCTTGGCGCCGGGTGATTGCAACACCGTGTCGACGGCGTTACTAGGGAAGAGAAACCACACAAGTGCGGCGAGGACGAGTCCGACGATAAGGCCAATGGCCATGCGCCGCCATTCGCGTGTATCGACGCCGCGGTCGTCTTCACCCTCCGTGTGTGCGGTTGAGACGTGAGTTTGCGGGGTAGTCATCTGCCCCCTCCTTTTCCTGGTTAACCAGCCCCCATTCAGTTGAGAGAGTTACTGAAATCACTGAATGGGCCTACACGTTCAGGCTATCGAGACCACAGACAGCCAACAAACACTTTCGCCCCATTACCCCCACTAAGGCCACAGATTCACCCCTGTTAGCAAAATCTTTTGCAGATTAGCTGCAAAGAATGCTCACCAATGTGTGGGCAGTCCGCAGCCAATTCCCCTCCCCCAGATCCCCAGACCTCGATCCCGCAACCTGCAGGTGGGCGTCGCCAAGCGCTTGCCGACGCCCACCACCCACCAGGGGGTTGCGGGATCGAGGTCTGGGGGTTTGGCCCTGAATGCTGCTCAGCGCGCGCGAGCTGCTCGAATGCGCTAAAAGTAAGCCATGAACAACCTAGGCATCTTTCACTACATAGACACCCACATGGTCGATCTGCGCACGCTCACCAACGACGACCCCCGATGGGGAAAATTCACGCAAGGAAATTCCATAAGCTCGCGTGGTGCTATGTCATTCCCCTGCACCGATGGCTGCACTTGAAACCCTGGGAGCGAGAAACCGCAGAGGTTTATGCCCATGCGCGTGCCGCACCGCGGGCAACTCTCCTGGGCAAAGCGGCTGCTCGCATCCATGGCATCCCTACGCTCACAACGCCGAGCGAGTATTTCGCGACAGTCCCCTCCAACTCCGTTCCCCAAAGGTCCAAGCGCCAATACTTCCGTTACAAGCAGACAAAGCTCAACAATCAAGTCACAGAAGTCCACGGGATCCGGGTTACGTCCCTGGCACGCACAGCGATCGACATCGCGCGTTTCGATGGCTTCGTCGAAGGTCTCGTCGCCGCAGACTACGTACGGTCACGCCGGGTATCAAAGGACACCCTCAACTGGGTTCTTGGCAACATGGGTCGCGTGAAAGGAGTCGCGGATGCCCGGCGGGCCGTGGAGCACAGCGTCAACAGCTCCGAATCTCCTTGGGAGTCTTATGCGCGGGCGCTTATTCTTGACACGGGCCTTCCCGCGGTTCGCAGCCTGCGCGCCCAATACCGGGTCAATCAGTACTACGCCGACCTCGCGATTAATGGCTGGCTGCTCATTGAAATTGACGGCAATGTGAAATACGAAAACGAACTGGAAGAGGTAATTCGGGCCGAACACCAACGCCAAAAGGCGCTCCTCAACCAGGGCTTTGTCGTCTTACGCTTCTCACCCCAAGAATTGCGCGAAGCTCCAAAAGACTTTATCGCCACCATCGCGCGGCACTTAGCTGCGGGGCCTAGGAACCTTCGCTAGATCCCCAGACCTCGATCCCGCAACTCCCTGGTCGGCGGTGGGGCGTCGGCAAGCGCTTGGCGACGCCCACCTGCAGGTTGCGGGATCGAGGTCTGGGGGTTTGGCTCTACCAGATAGCGGCAAAGGCAACTGCCCCGAGGAGCATCGTCCCCAGCGCAACGGCGGCAAGCGCCGGAGCTCCGGGCAGGGCAGGTGATTCGGCCCGAGCCAGGATCTCGTCAGCATGGCGGAGCTTGGCGGTGGCCAACCACAGCACCACGGCCACCACTACCCCTACAATCAGGGCGGCCCATGGCGCAACGGAACGAACGACCAGCAAACCCGCGATGAGGCCGGCTAGACCCGTGCGCTGCCAGGCTAAGCGGGTGCGCTCGGGTTGGAGGCCGGGATCAAAAAGCTCGCTCACGCTAGCAGCTCGCCCACCAGAATCATCAGGCCGATGATGATCACCACACCAACAATCAACGCCAACGCTGGGCTAGCCGGGAGCGGACGCCCATGGCGCATCGCGCGCTCAGAGGCACCCCAGTGAAACCATGCCACTGCCGGCAGGATGATGGCCACGATCAGCATGATGACAGAAACGACGCGAGTCAGCGTCGTGTTCAGCGGCAGTTCGAAGGTCTCCAGAGCCACACCACCGGCGATAAAGGCCAGCGACGTGCGGATCCACGCCAAAAAGGTGCGCTCATTAGCCATGCTGAAGCGCGGGTCGGGTTCCTCCCCTGTTCCATACACCGAGCCCGGAAAACGTGCCTTCGTCATACGCGCCACTGTAGCGCCCCGCTCCTCGCTCCACAGTGCGAGGCACCCCAAGCACCGCGCTTAGGACTGCGAGAAGGCCTCAAGATCCGCTGGGCTACCGGCGACGACGATGAGGTCGCGGTGGGTGAGCTCGGTGCCGTCGACAAGCGGGCGCCACTGGCCAGGCCCCTCACAGCGGGAGATGAGCTGAACGTTGTGCTCTTCCCACACCTGGTGCAGGTTGAGCGGACGCTTACTTATCGACGCCGGCGGGGTCATCGCCGTCACACCATAGTCGGTGGCGATCTCCGCAAAATCCTCGAAGCGCCCGCCCAACAGGTGCGCCACGCGGCGGCCCGTATCGCGCTCTGGGCGGATCACGTGGTGCACTCCCAATTGGCGCAGGATACGGGCGTGCGCATCCGAATCTGCCTTGGCCCAGATATCGCCTACCCCCAGTTCCACCAAGTTCGAGGCGGTGAGGATGGAATCTTCCAAATCGGAGCCGATGGCCACGACCACGCGTTCCACTTCATCAACGCCCAGCTGGCGGAGTGCCTCGGCGTCGGTCGTATCCGCGGTCACGGCCTCGGTGAGGTACGCGGCGTGCTCGCGCACGTGCTTCTCCTCGGCATCGATGCCAAGAACCTCCACGCCATGCTCCATCAATTCACGGGCCAGGGAAGAACCGAACCGCCCCATGCCAATGACGACGACCGGCGGAATATTGATGGAAGACTTCTCACGCCGCAGGGCGCTGAACATGTTAGCCAATGAACGGCCTTTCTTCTGGGTAGCGGTAGCGCAGGCTAATAGTCCGGGCGGCCAGTGCCGCCACGAAGGTGGTGGGGCCTACGCGGCCAACGTACATGATGAGACACAGCATGAGTTGTGATGGTGCGGACAAACTTGCGGTAATACCCGTGGACAAACCCACGGTGGCGAAGGCGGACATGACTTCGAAAGTGACCTGGTCCGCGGTGAACTCGGGGTCCCAGATGCGCAGCGTTGCCACGCCTACAGCAACAACGATCATTCCGGCGGCGGTCAGCGCGAGGGCCTGGCGGAAGGTGGACAGCGGCAGGCGACGGGGCCCGATGGAGGTGTCTTCCCGGCCCAAGAATTCAGAGATCATCGCCGCGCCCAGAACGCATGCGGTCGTCACCTTGATGCCACCCGCCGTACCGGCGGAGCCGCCGCCGATGAACATCAGGATATCCGTGACCATCAGCGTCAACGGATGCGCTTCCCCGTAGTCAATGGCGTTGAAACCGGCCGTGCGGGGCGACGCACTCATGAAAAAAGCGTTAGTGAGCTTCTGTCCCAGCGGCATCCCGTGTAGTACCCCAGAGTTTTCTGCGAGGAAGAAAACAACGGTGCCGCTAAGCAACAAAAACGCTGTGGCACCCAGCGTCATCCGGGCGGTCATGGACATGCGGTGAATGCGTGGCGTGCCACCACGCCAGCGTGTTAGCCGTGCGCGGGCCCGTCGCACGAACTCCGCCAGCATGGGATAGCCCAAGCCACCCGTAATCAGGGCGCAGGCGAGGGGCAACAGGATCCAAGCATCGGCGGCAAAGGAAACGACGCTATCGGAATAGGTACTAAACCCGGCGTTGTTGAAAGCCGAAATAGCGTGGAAGATGCCTTCCCACACCGCGCGTCCTGGTGCTACTCCGTGTTCGGTGGCTAAACGCACGCCGATAAATACGGCAACGATGGCCTCGCAGATCAGAGTCATCACCAAGGTAAGCAGCAAGGCGCGGCGAATTCCGCCAGAGACCACGGCGCGGCCCTCCGCAGCACTAGTTCTGCGAGCTTTGAAGCTGATGCGTCCGGTCAGAAGCATGCCCGATAACGACGCCAAACTCATGATGCCGAGGCCGCCCAGCTGGATGAGCGTAATAATGACCACTTGGCCGAAGGGCGTCCAGTAAGTTCCGGTGTCCTCCACCACGAGACCCGTCAAAGAGACCGCTGAGGTTGCCGTAAAAAACGCAGGCAAGAACGGAGTCCACTGCGGAACGTTGGCGGAAATCGGCAGCATAAGAAGCACCGTTCCCACGAGGATAAGCAGAATAAAGCCCGCGGCGGTGAGCCGAGCTGGGCCCAGGAAATGACCGCGTTTCACAGCGCTTCAGCTTACCGCTGGGTGCCGTTTCACGGGACCCCACTAACCTGTGAGTATCTCCAGAGTTTTATGTAAATAGCATCGGCTGCACCGTGCGGTAAGCACTACATCAGCTTGGTCTTCTCCAAGGTCTCCACCCAGCCATTGGTGAACTTCTCCAGCGGCTTGTGGAAGACCACGCCCAACACGAGCATCGGTACGGCAAAGAGCAAGAGAGCGAACAGGGATAGCCAGAAATCACCGTGGTAGGTTCCGGCGATGGCCGCGCGGAAGGCGCGGATGGTGTAGGTCGCTGGCAACCAGGGGCTAATGTTCTGGAACCACTCCGGAAGCACCGGCAATGGGTAAGCACCGCCCGAAGAAGAGACCTGGATGACCAGCATGAGCACCGCTAACGCCTTGCCCGCGTTGGCAAACGACACCACAAAGGTGTAGCAAATCAGCATAAAGATGAGCGAGCTTACCCAGCCCGCCAGCAGCATGAGGATGGGGTGCGCGGGCTCGATGCCTACGAAGAAGATGAGGCCCAGGATGAGCATCGTCGACTGCACGAGGCCGACCGCCGCGAAAATACCGAAGCGGCCAAAGAAGCGCTGCATCGGCGAATACTTGTCCTTGTCCACAACATCCGTGCGCACGCTCACCGCAGTCAGCAGCGCGCCGACCCACAGTGCTAGCGCCGTGTACATGGGCGTCATGCCGGCGCCGAAGCTCTTGACCGGGTAGACCGCTTGCCTGTCGACGTCCACTGGGGCCGCAATCGCGTGCGCCAGAGCGTCCGGATCGGATCCAATGAGGTCCGCCAGCTTCTTCAGATCCCCGGATGCCGCAGCGGAGTCGATATCCTTCCGCAGGTCGCCGAACTTGTTGGCTTTATCCTGCAGGCCAGAGGCGAGCTTCTGTACCGCATCCCGGGCATCCGTCAAGGAAGAGGAATCAATGGTGACGGGAGTCTTCGCGGTATCCAGATCCGCGCTTACCTGGCCCAGGGAATTCTGCAGCGCGCGCAAGGATTCACGCAGACCGGAGGTGGAGATTCCCTCCACTGCCTTCTTGGCATCATCGAGGCTGGAGAGATCCGGCTTCGTAGGTTCGGGTGCGTTGGCGGCGGCCGTAAGGCGCGCGTGAAGGGCACGCTCGGCGTCGATAGCGTCCTCGATCCGGCTGAGCGCTTTCTCCTTATCCCCTACGGGAATCGGGAGGGCCTCAATGTGGCCATGCAGGTTCTGGTACTGCGCAATGGTGCCTTCTACCTGGCCGGCCAAGGTGTTGAGCGCGGCGACGCGGTCGGCGCGGGAGGCGGAGGCGTCGTCGTAAAGCGCATCAATGCGTTGGCGCACCACATCATAGCTGGCGCTGGTCGCATCGAGGGATTGTTGCAGCGCATCCGTCGAAACATTGAGTGAGGAGGACTGGACCTCCGGCAGCTCCAGGTCCGCCGAGTCCGCAATGCGCTGGGCGCTTTCCATGAGCGGAACCGCGGTATCCACAAGTCCAGCCAAGGAACGCGCGGTACGTGCCGCCATATCCAGCTGGGTCTGCACACCATCCGCGCGCGCCTGCATCCGGTCCAACACGGCCTTGGTATCGCCCTGGCTCAAGAAGTCGGAGAGTGAGGTAACCAGGTCGAAGGAAACATCGCCGACCGTCGTGGTGAAGGCCTCGGCCACCTGCGCCGACACGCCCTCTGCACCCTGACCTGTAATCTTCGGCGCCAGCGCATTCTTCTTTTCATTCATATAGAAGGACAAATCCGCAGGCTGGGAACCATCCGTGTAGAAGTTCATCATGTCGGTACTGAAATCTTCCGGAAGCACGATGGCTGCGTAATACTCACCGGACTTGGTACCTTCTATCGCCTCATCGGAGGTGGTCACAACCCAATCCAGCTGCTCGTTTGCACGTAGCTCATTGAGCACCTGGTCGCCGACGTTGATGGGCACCGGCAACAGATCGCTTTTGTAGCCGGTGTCCTTGCTGGCCACCGCCACCTTGAGCTGGCTGGTGTTATCGAAGGGATTCCAGCTGGCCAGAACGTTAAACCAGGTGAACAGCATCGGGATAACGACGAGGCCCACGAGCATCACCGCGCTCATCACGTTGCGGCATGCGGTGCGCATGTCATTCAGAAAAAGATCGAGTGTTCCACGCATTAGTTATCCCCCTCCGTGGACTCCGCGCCAATGCGCGCTGGATGTTTGATGTCATCCTCATCCAACGTCACCAGCTCTGCGGACTGCTTCAGGCTAATGCGCAGGTACTCCAGGGTGACCGCGGCGATAATGATGAGGAAGCACCATGCCGTCCAAATAGCCAGAAGCAGCGGCTTCTGGTCGGGCAAGAGACCCGAGACGACGATGAGGATCACCACACCGATAACACCGGCGATGCCCACCAGCTTGAGCCAATAGCCCCAGTTGTGCGCGCGGCGGTCCAGATCCTTCTTCAGGCCACTGCGGCTATCCAGCGCCTGGATGACGTCCGCGATGCGGTAGCCGGAGCCCACAACCTGCACGTTTTCATAATCAAAGAGCTCGGTATCCCGCAGCTCGCGGTTGAAGATGACATTGAAGTGCGCCAACGCCTTACGCAGCAGCAGGCCGAAGACGAAGAACAGAATGAACATGAAGGCGAGCACGGCCATGTTCTTGAAATAGTGGTTGCCGTAGAACCCACCGATGGTTTCGCGCATGGCATCGATGCCGTACGTGAATGGCAGTAGTGGGTAGATGGTGTGGAAGAAGTTGGGCAAAAGCTCAATCGGGTACAGGCCCGAAGCACCCGGAATCTGGATAATGACAAAGACCACGCAGAGGCCACGCCCCAGGTGTCCCAGGGATGAGGACAGTGCGTAAATAATGCTCAAGTAGGCCAGTCCCACGAGTATGCTTGTCAGGACGAAAGCCGGCGCATTCACGGTCTGCACGCCAATGAGCAGGTCACCGACGGTCACCGTGATGGCCTGGACGATGACCATCAAGGCCATGAGGAGGAAGCGGCCCAAGTAGGCCTGGCCCACTGTGACGCGGTCGAAGCCTTCCTTATCCACCTCGACGCGGAAGATCACCATGAGGACGAAGGCACCGATCCACAGGGAGAGGTTGGTAAACAGCGCCGCCATAGCGGAGCCGTAGCTGTCCACCGGGTACACGGTTTCGGTCTTCAGCTCGATGGGCTCGGCAAAGAATCGACCGATCTCTTCCGCATCCAGCCCCGTGACGTCTTCGACCACCTTGGAGTTCATTGCGGCCCGCAGCGAGCCCACATCGCCCTGCATAGCGCGCAAACTGTCTTGCAGGGCAAGAAGGTTGGCATCGAAATCAGACAAGGTGTCCTTCGTGGCACGCAGCTGCTGGGCCACACCATCTAGGAGACCGTCTGCCTCCTGCATGGTGCCCTTCTGGGCTTCCAGGGTGGAGCTCAAAGCGCTCGCCATGGAGCTCAGATTGCTCATGGCGCGGTTGATTTCGGGCACGGCGGATGTCACGGTATCGCGCAGCGTCTGCGAGGTGGCCTTGGTATCGGCCGCCGCCTGGTTGATGGCGTCCGCGCTAGCCTGCACGTTGTCCGCCGCGGCCTGCGTATCCTTGCTCAGCGCGCTGAGGTTTCCCACCAGCTGGCGGTTGGATTCATTACCCTCATCAAGGCGCTGGATGGCGTCATCAATTTCCTTAGCCACCTGTGGTGACAGCGTTGCGGAATCGCGCAATGCCTTGAGCTGCGCAATCGATTCTGCGCTCGCATCAATGGCGGTATTAGCCCGCTGCGTGGCGTAATCGAAGCGGTCACCGGCCTGGTTCAGGCCAGCGGTGACATCAGCGATGGATTCCTGCGCCTGGGCGGTGCCGTCCGCCACCGCAGTCGCACCGTTGACGAAGGCGCCGGTGGTCTGGTCGGTGAAGTCCCCAATACCACCTTGGGCCTGCTCGACCAGGGAGGAGACCTCGGCGAGGGCGGTTTGGGCGTCGCCCAGCGCAGCACTCACATCAGCCACCGTGGACTTAGCTCCCAACGTGGAGTCAGCAGCGGCGTCAAGCTTTCCCTGGATCCGCGCGAGGTTCTCACGGTTGCCGTCGATCTCCTGCGCGGTCTCCCCAAAAGCGGAGCTGGTGTTGTTCATCGCGCGCGTGACTTTTCGCTCAAAGTCGGTACCGGTGTCCTTGACGTTCTCCGCAGCGACGGTGGCCACCTGCTCCTTAAAGGCCGCCGTGATCTGCTTGTCCAGACCATTGGCACCGGTATCCGTGATCTTGACGGCGATGGCGTTGTTCTTCTCGTTGACGCGGTAGACCAGCTGCGGCTGCGTGAACTTCCCGTCGAGCATGCTCACGAGGTTCTCACTGAAGTCCTCCGGAATCGTCACCGAGGCATACACGTCTCCCTCTAAAAGGGCTTTCTCGGCTTCGTCGCGCTCAAGGAATTGCCAGCCTATCTGGTCATTCTTTTTCAGTTTCTCAATGACCTCGCTGCCGACATCAATGTCCCCAGTGAGCTCATTGTTAGCACCCTTGTCCTCGTTGACCACGGCCACCTTAATGTTGTTGGTATGGCCATAAGGGTCACGAAAAGCCGCGATGTTCACCCATGAATACAACGCGGGGGTGATGATGAGTCCGATGAGGATGATCCACGCCCTGGGGACGCGGCCAAGCCTGGCTACATCTCTGATAAAAATCTTCCAACTTTGGCGCACTGAAGGCAGTGTACCCGTTGAAGCTTCGAGTCTCTAACCTGCCGAAACCCATAAAGTAATTTCCATGATTAACAATTAAAGGTTGATATGGTTTGCTAAAACAAAACCCTTGCCCACACCCCGCCAACTTGTATTGATAAACAAATTTTTCTAGCACCCTCACTACCCCACTACAATCGGCGGCCATGATTGAAGTCGCAGCCGTCGTTATCCGCAACCCACAAGGCCACGTGCTTACCGTGCGCAAGAAGTCCTCCACCAAGTACCAGCTGCCCGGCGGCAAGCCCGAGGCGGGCGAAGCGCTTGTCGACGCCGCCCTGCGCGAAGTCGCCGAAGAAGTAGGCCTCACCCTCGACGCCGAGAGCCTCAACGAACTCGGCACCTTCGACGCTCCCGCCGCCAACGAACCAGGCGAGGTCGTCGTCGGCACCATCTTCACCTGCACCCGCACCGTCACCGCCGACGAACCCCATGCGGCCGCCGAAATCGGCGACACCGCCTGGGTCGACCCAGCAGCGCCCGACCGCGAGCTTGCGCACCTGTTGCGTAACCGCGTCTTCCCCGCGCTGGCTGGGTAGGTCCGTTTTCGTAAATAAGGCCTCAAAATCTCGAAAATCAGGGCCTTAGATGCGAAAATGTACCCCAACCGGGGACAATTGGAGAGACTTGGCTCCAGATGACATCATGTGTCACGTTTTCTACAGCGACCAGCGACCGCCAGTGCCCCCTCGGCTAACATAGACTGCATGAATGCTAAGGCTGAACTCCCCTCTTTCGATTGCGGAGGGCCGGCTCTTATCGATCTCAACGACAAAGAAGCCGTGTGGGAAGCACTCGATGCCCACTAGAAGTCAGAAATGCCTATCTAAAACAACAAAACGCAGAACCCGAGTCACCAGTGAAACGATGACTCGGGTTCTGTAGTTTGCGGAGACGAGAGGATTTGAACCTCCGGACCTACGCAAGTAAGTCAACTCCTTAGCAGGGAGCCCCATTCGGCCGCTCTGGCACGTCTCCAGCGATTCGCAATGAATCGTCCATCACTCTACCTGAGCGCTTCCCCTATGGACAAAATGGGGCTTCCCTATTCTTTCCCTGAAGCGCCGCGTGCAGCTTGAGGGCAACGTAAAGAGCCGCGCAACGCCAGCCATCATCGAGCACGCCGGGCCCGAGGATCTCACGCACGCGGTCTAGGCGGTAATGCAGAGTAGCGCGGTGAATGTAGAGCGCATTAGCGGTCGCAGAGACATTGCGGGAATGCTCAAAATAGGTCAGCAGGGTGTGCCAGTAGGAGTTGCGGGGGTCGTCGAGAAGCACCGCGGCATCCGGGCTCATCGCCACCACCGTCGCGGGGGTCAGCTCCCATCCGCGCAGCAGGCGCCACGCGCCCGCCTCCTCCCAGCGCAGCGAGTCCTGGCCGCAGAGTTTGGCCACGTCCGCCATGAGTCGCGCCTGCGGGGCCGTCGGCGCCGAGCCGCGGGCCACTACCTCGGCGCCGGCGACGAGCGACGCACTCTGTAGCTCCTCCATAAGGGCCTCGGTGTCCTTGTCATCGCGACGGCACTCGACAAGCACGAGGGAATCATGAGAGTCCGCGACCAAGAAGGGCCGGCGCACCAGCGGGCGGGCAAGTTCCACGGCCACCGCGCGCTGATCGCCTTCCACCAGCACGCGATGCACGGTCAGCTCGCCATCAGAGGGCAAAAGATCGCGCTCACGCGCCCCGGCCAGCGCGGCCAGATCACCGGTAAGCACCTCGCGGGCCAGCTCACCGAGCTGTTGGGCGCGGGCGGCGAGGGGCGCATCGCGTTCGTCGATAAGCCTGGCCAGGGGCGCAAGCAACGAATCCAGGCGGACCAAGGGGGCATCACCCAGCGCGGGCTCATCAATAATCCAGAGGTAGCCCACGAGCCGATCCTCGTGGCGCAAGGGGATGACCACGCGGGGCAGCATGTCATAGCGCGGGTTGGCGGGCAGGCGCACCGGCAACACAGCCTCCTGAATACCGAAGCTCAACATCCACGGGATCGGCTCTGGGGGCGGGGTGCGGTTAAGAATAGAGGCCGCACGGTTCTTATCGATGGCACCAATCTGGGCACTAGCGGCAATCACCGCGATGGCGGGGGTAGTCACCTCGACGGAGCGCTGCAGGATCTGGGCGCATTCGTCGACGATATCCTGAATGCTCGTCAGCTGCGGGGGTGTCACTTTTGACATATGTCAAAGATACTTCCGAATATTGTCTAGTGACAAACAAAACTGTGGTGCGCAATAATCTCCTACAGTTCAATGACTCACGTCACAGATATACGTTCATGAAGGGCGTCTACATGACCACAACCAACAAT
Source organism: Corynebacterium sp. HMSC069E04 (assembly GCF_001813175.1). Taxonomy (NCBI): domain Bacteria; kingdom Bacillati; phylum Actinomycetota; class Actinomycetes; order Mycobacteriales; family Corynebacteriaceae; genus Corynebacterium; species Corynebacterium sp. HMSC069E04. The sequence goes on from NZ_KV811627.1 coordinate 82,982, forward strand.
TCCGTCAGGGCACAGGACGTTGTCGCCAGCGACAACGCCAGTACAGACGACGGCCTGCAGCGCGGCATGAAGTCGCGTCATCTGCAGATGATCGCTTTTGGCTCGTGCATCGGCACGGGCCTCTTCTTAGGCTCCGGCGCCTCCATCCAGGAGGCCGGTCCGGGTGTTATCGCCGCCTATGCCATCGGCGGTTTCATCATCTTCCTCATCATGCGCATGCTCGGTGAGATGGCCGTGGAGCACCCCGTCGCCGGCTCTTTTAGCGCCTACGCCCGCGAATACATCGGCCCCATCGCCGGCTTTGTCACTGGTTGGAACTGGTGGTTTACCACCATCGTTGTCGGCATGGTGGAGCTTACCGCCGCTGGCACCATCATGGATTTCTGGTTCCCCGGCATCCCGCACTGGCTCACCGCCCTCGTCGCTCTTGTCATCGTCACCGCCATCAACCTGGTGCACGTCGGCGCCTTCGCCGAGGCAGAATTCTGGCTTTCGCTCATCAAGGTTGCCGCGCTCATCCTCATGATCGTCGTCGGCGCGGCCATCATCTTTGGCCTCACCCCGGAGCCGGCCCTGGGCTTAAGCAATATCACCGAGCACGGCGGTTTCTTCCCCAACGGTGCCTCCGGTGTGCTCTTTTCCCTCGTCGCTGTTATTTTCTCCTTCGGCGGCATCATCTCCATCGGCACCGCCGCGGGCGAGGCGCAGGATCCCGCTAAAAGCCTGCCCAAGGCCATCAACAACGTGATCTGGCGCATCCTCATCTTCTACGTCGGCGGCATCGGCATCATCGTGCTGCTCGCTCCGTGGAACGAACTCGATACTTCCACCTCACCCTTCGTACGCGCGCTGAGCACCCTAGGTATCACGGCTGCCGCCACGGGCCTCAACCTCGTCGTGCTCGTCGCCGCCGTCTCCGTGTTCAACACCATGACCTTCTCCGGCGCGCGCATGTTGCGGGATCTCTCCCGCGGCGGCCAAGCTCCGCCCTTCTTCAACTCCGTCAGCGCTAAGGGCGTGCCGGTTCGCGCCCTGCTCTTCAACTCCCTGCTCATGGGTTCTGCCGTGCTGCTTAATTTCCTCTTCGAGGGCAAAATCCTGATTGTTCTCCTCGCCATCATCGTGGGCGCGGAGCTCATCTCCTGGTCCGCCATCGCCGTAGCTCACCTGAACTTCCGCAAACGCTGCCCGGATGCTGCTTTCCGCGCGCCCCTCTGCCCCATCGCTAACTACCTGTGCTTGGCCTTCTTCGCCCTCGTCATCGCTTTGATGTTCATGCTGCCGGACTACCGCACCGGTGCCATTGTCCTACCCTGTTGGATTGTGACCTTGGCACTCATCTGGCTGGGGAAGAAGCGCCACGACGCACGAAACACATAGAAAGGACCCTCTCATGCAGACCACCATTGGTGATTTCATCCTGGACCGCCTCAAGGCCATCGGTATTACTGAAATCATCGGCGTGCCCGGTGATTTCAACCTGAGCTTCCTCGAGCAGATCGAGGCCTCCGAGGGCATCCGCTTCGTCGGCGCCTGCAACGAGCTCAACGCCGCCTATGCCGCTGACGGCTACGCCCGCCAACGCGGCGTGGGCTGCCTGCTCACCACCTATGGCGTGGGCGAGCTTTCCGCGCTCAACGGCATTGCGGGCGCACGTGCCGAGCACGTCCCGCTGGTGTCGTTGGCAGGCGCGCCGCCGCAGTATGCGACCGAATTCCGCTGGAACCTGCACCACTCGCTTGCCGACGGCGACTTTGCCAACATGCTCGATTCCTTCGCGCCCTTCACCGAAGTGGCCACGCGCGTGTCCCCCATGAACGTGGTCGAGGAATTCGACCGCGCCCTGCACACCTGCCTGCGCGAGAAGCGCCCGGTGCACATCCAGATTCCTTCCGATATCACTCACCTGACCATCGAGGTCCCCGACGAGCCTTTCTCCACCGAACTCGCCCCCTCCGATCCGGAGCGCCTGAACGCTGCCGCAGACTACGTGCTGGAGCACTTGGCGAAGGCCAATGACCCGATCATCCTCATCGATCAGGACACCAACCGCCACGGTTTCACGGAGAAGCTCCGCGCCATCATCGACAAGGCCCAGCTGCCTTACTCCCAGCTTTCCTCCGGCAAGGCCATCCTGTCTGAGCGCCACCCGCTGTTCATCGGCACCTATAACGGTGCGGCCTCCGCACCGGGCGTGCAGGAGCGCATCGAAAAATCCGACTTCCTGGTCACCACGAACCCGCGCTTCATCGAGGTCAACTCCGGCTCCTTCACCCACAACCTGGCCGATGCCCGCGTCTATAACTTCGGCGACCAGCACCTCAACGCCGACGGCGAGTTCTTCGTGGGCATCAATACGCTGGAGCTTCTCGACGTCCTCCTCGACCGCATCCAGGAAGCCGAGACGTCGCCAAGCGCGGCCTTCGAACCCGAGCCCTTCGAGCCGAACCCGGATGCCCCGCTGACCCAGGAGCGCATCTGGCCGCAGATGCTCGGCTTCATCCAGGACGATGACGTGGTCATCGCCGAAGCCGGCACCTCCAACATTGGCTTGGGCCAGCAGCGCATGCCCGAGGGCGTGCAGTACATTAACTCCACCATTTGGGGCTCCATCGGCTTTACCCTGCCCTGCGTGCTGGGCTCACAGCTGGCCAACCCGGAGCGCCGCCATGTTCTCTTCATCGGTGATGGCTCCTTCCAGCTCACCGCCCAGGAGCTCTCCACCATCCTGCGCCAGGACTTGAAGCCCATCATCGTGTTGGTGAACAACGATGGCTACACCATCGAGCGCTACATCCTGGGCATGGAACGCGAATACAACGAGATCCAGATGTGGGACTACACCGCACTGCCTAAGGCCTTCATGAAGGACACCACGATGGAGTCCTACGTGGCCTCCACCGAGGGCGAGCTGGCGAAGGCCCTAGACGACATCGCCGCCCACCCAGAGCGCGGCGCCTTCCTCGAGGTGCGCCTTGATGCTTTCGACGCGCCGAAGGGCCTTCAGGCCTTCGGGCCGCAGACCGCTGACTTCGACTTCGGGCCTCGTGGGCCCCGCAACGCCTAAGGTAGAAAACATGATTCGACCAGACCTTTCCTCCCTGCCCGCCTACGTTCCCGGAAAGAACGCCGAGCACGCCTTGAAGCTCTCCTCCAATGAGGCAACTCAAGAGCCGCTGCCCGGCGCGCTCAAGGCCATGGAGGCTGCAGCCGCGCACGTCAACCGCTACCCGGATATGGGCGCGGTGGAAATCCGCAAGGCACTCGCCGAAAACCTTGGTGTCACCCCGGAGCAGGTCACCTGCGGCGCGGGTTCCTCCGCCATCTGCCAGCAGCTGGTACAGATCACCTCGGTGCCCGGTGATGAGATTGTCTTCCCCTGGCGCTCCTTCGAGGCTTATCCCATCTTCGCGCAGGTCGTGGGCGCTACCCCGGTCAAGGTTCCGCTCACCGCGGATCACCGCGTGGACTTGGAGGCCATGGCGGCTGCCATCACGGATAAGACCCGCCTGATCTTCGTGTGCAACCCGAATAACCCCACCGGCTCCATCATCACCAAGGAGGAGCTCGACGCCTTCCTGGCCAAGGTCCCGAAGGACGTCATCGTGGCGCTCGATGAGGCCTACATCGAGTACAACCGCAACGACGCCGTCCCGCTGGCCACTGACTACGTCCACACTCACGACAACGTCATTGGCCTGCGCACCTTCTCCAAGGCCTATGGCCTGGCCGGCATCCGTTTAGGCTATGCCTTCGGCAACGCCGAGATCATCGAGGCGCTAAGCAAGGTGGCCATCCCGTTCTCCGTGAACTCGGTGGCACAAGCTGGCGCTGTGGCCTCGCTGGCCGCCCAGAAGGAGCTGCGTGAGCGCACCGACGAGACCGTGGAGCAGCGCGACCGCCTGGTGGAGCACTTCGCCGACTTTGGCGTGCCGGAATCCCAGGCCAATCACATCTGGTTCGCCGCCGACTCCATTGCGAAGCTGGGCTCCCCGCAGGACGTTGCGGCACAGCTTGCCGAGAATGACGTTCTCGTCCGCGCCTTCCCTGAGGGCGTGCGCATTTCCGTCACCACGGCGGAGGAAACCGACATCCTGCTTAAGGCGTGGGACGCTGCCTTCAGTGCAGAGGAGTAGTTTCCGCGTTAGAGTGCAGTTGTGAAGACATTTATCAATTTTGCACTCAACGTCATTGCCGTCGCGGTGGCCTTCTGGGCCGTGGTGGCGATTGTCCCCGGAATCGACATCGTCCCCGCTAGCACCCAGAATTTCCTGCTCATCGCGGCGGTCTTCATCATCGTCAATGAGGTCGTCACCCCGGTGCTCCGCTTCCTCGGCGCCCCGCTGACCTGCCTGACACTGGGCCTGTTCGCGCTCGTCATTAACGGCGCGGTCCTGCTCCTCGTCAGCGCGCTGATGGACTCACTCGTCATCGACGGCTGGGGCGCCGCCATCATCGGCGCGATTGTTCTCGCGATCGTTTCCGGCGTGGTGAACTTCTTTACTAGTCCCCTGCGCAGCCGAAACTAACCCCCAGCAAAGGGTGGGAGGACGTCGACGCGGGAGGCGTCGGAAAGCACTGCGTCCTCTGTAGCGCTCGCGCCATCCACCAGGAAGGTGCAGCGCTCCAGCACCTCCGCAAAGCTCATTCCGGCCTCGGTGCTGCCGGTATGCTGAGCACGCAACACGTCCAGCAACTCCCCCAGCGTCGCTGCCTGCGCTGTGTCCTGCGCGCGCCCCGCGGCGGCGCGAGCTGCGGCAAAGTAGTGTATGTCAACCATGGTTGCCACTATGCCAGCCTCCGTGACAGGAAGGAACCTGATGCGCACCTATGAGGAACACCTCGCCGCCGTTCGCGCGGCCCTTCCGCAACCCCGGGTGGTGTCCACTCCCCTGACCAGCGCCTTCGGCCGACGTGCCGCCGCGACGTACCGTGCGGAGCAGGACCTTCCGCCTTTTGATAATTCGCAGATGGATGGCTATGCGCTTTCCACATGTGACGGCGGCACCTTCACCGTCGGCCGCACTATCGCGGCGGGGGATCCCCCGGGCTCGCTCGAGCAAGGCACCGCTCTCCCCATTATGACCGGCGCGAAAATCCCCGAGGGCACCGTCACCATCGTCCCCGTCGAGCACTGCGAGCCCCCGCACTTCCCGGAAGAGGGCGCCACGGTCACTGTGCCGGCAGCCCCTGAGCAGTTCATCCGCCGTGCGGGCTCCGACGTCAAGGCCGGCACAACCCTCATCAATGAGCACGCGCTTCTCGACGCCCCCTCCATCGCCACCCTCGCCTCCCAGGGCCTGACCGAGGTCCTCACGTACGCGCCCGCCCGCATCCTCATCTGCACCGGTGGTGCTGAAATCGGTGGCGACGGGGAGGCGACCATCCCCGATTCCAATGCACCGATGCTCGCGGCCCTGGCCACGCAGTATGGCATCGACGTGGCCGGCTACGTGAGCACGAACGACGATCCCGATACTCTTCGCTCCGACCTCGCCGAAGCAGTCATTACCCACCGCCCCGATGTCATCGTTACTTCCGGCGGCATCTCTCACGGAAAATTCGAGGTCATCCGTCAAATCTTTGAAGAGGATGGCTGGTTCGGTCATGTGGCGCAGCAGCCCGGCGGCCCACAGGGCCTGTCCCGCCTTGGCGAGGTCCCCGTGGTCTGCTTCCCCGGCAACCCCATCTCCACGCTGGTGAGCTTCCGCCTCTACTTGGCGCCCGCCCTTGGCCATGCCTCGGAACCAGTTCGCGCGCACCTTGTTGAATCCGCGGATGGACTCAACAACCGCGAACAGTTCCGCCGTGGAACTATCAGTATTTCCGATGGCACAGCAACAGCCTCCTTCCTCGGCGGCACCAGCTCCCATCTGATGTCCCAGGCCATCGGCGCTAACGCCCTCATCCGTATCCCGGCTGACACGCAGCTTTCAGCCGGCGACCTCGTGGAGGTGTTCCCACTCTCATGACCCGCAGCGCACTCGTTATCGTTGCCTCGACCCGCGCCGCCGCCGGCGAGTACGAGGACCGCTCCGGCCCCATCTTGGTGAACTTCCTGCGTGAACAGGGCTTCGATACCCCGGAGCCTGTCGTCGTCGCGGACGCCGACATCGACTCCGCCCTGGCCACCGCCTTCACCGATGCCCCCTCCGTCATCCTCACCTCCGGCGGCACTGGCATCACACCGGATGACCGCACCGTTGAAGCACTCGCCCCGCATCTCGAGCGCGAGCTCCCCGGCCTGGCCCACGCCTTCTACGCGCACTCCGCCGGCATCCCCACTGCGGCGCTCTCCCGCACGGTTGCCGGAGTCACCGGGTCCACTTTCGCTATGGCCCTGCCCGGCTCCACGGGTGCGGCCAAGGACGGCTGCGCGGTCCTCGAACCGGTGCTTAACCACATCATCAACCAGCTGGAAGGCATTCATGAGCACTAACTTCGGCTTACTCGGCGCCCACATTAGCGCTGAGCCCATCTCCGCCCCGGACATCGCCACCGCTGAAACCGGCGCCGTCGTTTTATTCGACGGCATCGTGCGCAACCACGACTCCGGCCGGGGTGTGAAACTCCTGACCTACACCGCGCACCCCAGCGCCCAAGAAGAGATCGAGCGCGTTGCCGGCGAGGTCGCCGCTGCCTTCCCCGCCGTGCGCCTCTGGTGCGCACACCGTACTGGCCCACTAGAAATCGGCGAATCCGCCTTCATCGTCGCCGCTTCCTCCGCACACCGCAAGGACGCCTTCGAGGCAGCCTCGACCTGCGCCGACCGCGTCAAGGCGGAAGTCCCCATCTGGAAGGAACAGCTGCATACCGATGACACCACCACGTGGGTAGGCCTGGAATAAACAGTTGTATGCACTGTCGGAATTCGGTACGGACGGGAAATGGGCTTAGATCCAGAAAGTGAAAGCGCAATGCTCATAGCACTACTTCGAAAACTCCTAGCGGTTTGCGCTCTAGGCGTCTGTGCACTTGTCGTTTCTTCGTGCGCGCAAGAGCGTTCACAGACATCGAAATCTTTTGCCACTTGGGAATGGGGCGGGATCGCTAGAGCTGTGTCTGTGACTCCTTCCGTAAGCAACCACAATTATGTTTTTGGAACGAGCACTGATGAGGTGGACTCTCTCGCTGAACTTGCATCGGTGTATAACCCTTCGATGGAGAGGCTCGGTGAAGGGTATGTGGCTCCAGATAAGGATCAATTGGTTGTCTTTGATTCAGATTTTCGCAAACAATCTGAGAAACCACTCGCAGGTTTAGGTCTACCGACCCAAACAGCTTCTGCTGGTTCTGTGGACAATAAAGCAGCAGTGTTTGTTTTTAACGAAGGCATGAGCGATAGTCCGTATGCGAGCCGCATAGTGCTCGCAACTAAGGAATCTACAAGCACGGTAACTCGCGATAGGAGACCAGTCGCGTTAAGGGCTTGTACTGATGAAAAAGCTGTCTGGATAGAACGTGATGAAGATGACGGAAGCGGTTTAACGCTTGTGCGTATGGGAGGCGACGGGTTGTTGTCTGAATCTCGCCTTGATATACCTGCCGGAACAGTCGCATCCGAATACTTCTCTGCTCTTGGGTGTGGGAAAGAAAAATCATATATTTCTTTTCCTGACGATACTGGTGGTGCGTATGTTGTCTCGGTTGGTACCTCGAATGAAAAACCAACTTTAAAACACGAAGGAAATATCGAAAGGCTGCCGATACCAGGCGTAAATAGGTCCTCTCGCTACGAAGAAGGAAGCGTGTCGTACTTTACGAGTCGAGGAACGATCGTGGCACTTGATCTCGAGCGTCAGGAAGTTAAAGAAACTGAACCGCTAATCGGCGCAGATCGCCGTCCTGTATCTGCAACTATCGACGGCGGAAATCTATATATCGTGACTCAGCCGATTGAAGGTGCTGAGGAGCTTCGCGTACATTCTTTTACATTCAAAGACCCAGCTGCGGATAAGGATGGCGCGCATATCGCGAAGCTTAGCCAGCTTATGCAAGGTGGTACTGCAAAAGGTGCATACACAATTCCGATGTCTATTTACCCTTTCGATAAACGGACGGAATAATGCCTAGAAGAGCTTTATTTTCTGCTCTTTACCTCGCATGGAAATCGCAAGTCCACTGCCTGGCTGATGCGCCTAGCCGACATTTCTGACAAAGATGAACTCGTCATCAAGGTCAACACACTGGTGGCCATCAAGGGCGTGCATGACGTTCGAGTGAGCGTCGAGGTAGGACGAAGCACGATTCCGCCAGAGCTTAGAATATCGACACCAACCGGGATTGAAACCGAATTCTTTAATCAGAATCCACTGCAGGAAACAATAGAAATCAAGGCAAAAGTCTAGGAAAACTCGGAGCACTTCAGAATGAGTTCACGCTACGCACGTCAGGAAGCCCTCTGGGGAACCTCCACACAGCAACGACTTCGCGCTTCCACAGTCGCCGTCATCGGTGCCGGCGGCCTGGGCTCGCCTGCCCTTCTCTACCTGGCAGGCGCAGGCGTGGGGCGCATCCTGCTTTTCGACGACGACACCGTCTCCCTCTCCAACCTGCACCGCCAAGTCATCCACAGCACGGCGACCGTGGGCCAGCCCAAGACTGAATCCGCCGCTGAAGCCTTGAGCGCCCTCAACCCCGAGTGCACCGTCGAGCAGTTCTCGCGCCTCACGCCTGATACCGCCCTGGCGCAGCTGCGCGGGGCTGACCTCATCATCGACGGCACCGATAACTTCTACTCCCGCCACCTGGCCTCCTGGGCCGCCCACGAACTGGGCATTCCACACGTGTGGGCCTCGCTTCTGGGATACGACGCGCAGCTCACCGTCTTCCACTCCGGCCACGGCCCGGTCTACGAGGACCTCTTCCCCACCGACCCGCAGGTACCTTCCTGCTCGCAGGCCGGAGTGATGGGACCGGTCGTCGGCGTGGCCGGCTCCGCCCTAGCGGTGGAGGCCCTCAAGCTCCTCACCGGCATCGGCACCCCGCTCATCGGCACGCTGGGCTACTACGATTCCCTCGCCGGTACCTGGGAATACATCCCCGTACGCGCCAACGGCGCCGTCCCGACGCGCCCCGACAACCCCACCGACGTCCGCGAGATCCCTGAGGACGCCACGCTCATCGACGTCCGCACATCCCCCGAACGCGCCGCTTCCCTCATCCCCGGCTCGCAGCACCTCCCACTCGATGAGATCCTTGCCGGCCACAACCCGCCCCTAAACTCTGAGGACCTCGCCGTCCTCTACTGCGCCAGCGGCCTGCGCTCCTCCCAAGCAGTCGAGGCCCTGCGCGCCCGTGGCTTCAGCAACGTCTACTCGCTGCGCGGCGGCATCGACGCTTGGTTGGAACACATCTCTGAGCTTGAGTCCGAGGCAGCGGCCGCACGCCGTGGCGAGCTAGAGACCATTTCTCTTGAAGACCTAGAGGCTGAATGTGGCGTGGAGAATTAGCTTCACGCCGCGCGGTGCAAAAGCCTTCCGAAAGTTAGACAAACCAACGCAGAAGAGAGTCAGCAGGTTTCTTCGCGAAGTGGCAGAACTCGAAGACCCGCGCTCGCGCGGCAAGGGTCTCGTGGGGGATAAATCCGGCCTGTGGCGCTGGCGAGTCGGGGACTACCGCGTTATCGCGGCAATATACGAAAACACAGTCACGGTCACCGTTGTTGACTTAGGTCACCGACGCGAAGTCTACGATTAATCAGCCAGCGGGTCGGTTCCGCCGAGCTTCATCTCGAAACGCTCGTAGTCCTCTAGGCTCGCAAAGTGCCGCGAGTAGAGATCACAATCGCGGTCTACATAACCATAGAGGGCTGGCGCGACATCCACGATGTGCCGTACCTTCACGTCCTCACCATCGGCCTGCTCGTTCGCCATCGCTTCAACGCGTTCTCGAGCCTTCTCGTCCGACTCCGCATACACAATATAAAAGTCCTCGCGGAAGAAGCTTTGGGCAGATGAACTGGACTTCTTAGCAAGCTCCATCACGACAATTCCAACATAAGGTTCCATTGCCGGCTACTGTCCTTTCCGGTTCTAGGTCAGCTTGGACTCGACTCTACCTGCTCACCCAGACCATGTAACGCGGAAAACTCAGCCAGCCGCCTTGAAAGCTCACTGTCATGCAGACCCGCCAGTATTACGTCGCCACCACTGCGGTGTGTGCTCTTACGCTGGGGCCGAACTGCGGCGCAAGGACTCGGCCCCAGGTCCCATCCCTGACCGCTTCGATCCGAAGTCTTTCCTCAACGCAACGGCCCTGATGTGCGCCATAGCGCTACCGCTGCAGGTGTCACCGTCTTCTACTCCGCGCAAGCAGTCGACGCCCTGCGCGCCCGCGGCTTCAGCAACGTCTACTCGCTTCGCAGCGGCATCGATGCCTGGCAGGAGCACAACGACACATAGACCAAGCCCCTGCTCAATCTCCTCTGCCCACATGGCATCTTGTAAAAGGCATCAACCAGAAGGCGTTTTCAGAGCCAAAAACGCCTTTTACCCCGCGCAAATGGCGTTTTTAATCCCAAAGATGCCTTTTGACAGATGCCATTTGCCAGACGCCTTTCGCAGAGGTCCTCGGCCTGCCGCCTTGTAAGCTTACTGCCATGAGAAGCCGCCAGTATTACGTCGCCACCGCTGTGGTGTGTGCTCTCACGCTGGGGTACATGCTGCTGCGCTGGGATTCGGTGCCTGATCCCATCCCGGTCCACTTCGATGGCTCGGGCAACCCGGACCGCTTCGAACCCAAGTCTTTCTTCAACGCCACCGCTTTGGTGTGGATTGGCGTTGTATTCGCCATTGCGCTGCCGCTGTGCGTGCCACCGGTCTCGCTGGCGCGAAAGACAACACGGGTTCCGGCGGAGTCAGCGCTTCCTTTCTCCGAGGCCACCGCACAGCGCGCGGAGCTGCTCGCTGAAAAGACCGCCACGTTCATCGCTCAGACAGTCCTCTCCATGACGACCTGCGTGTGCCTCACCGCGGTCTGCACGGTTGTACCGGACATCCCCTTCTCGGGCTTTCTCCTCGTGGCCGCGTGGATAGCCTTCACCCTGTTCATCATGATTCAAGGCGTCCGATTGACGCTGACATCTGCGAAGGCCGTGAAAGCCATACCAACCGACGATGATGAACAGGTTCGCAACGAAGCACTCCGCTTTGCCGGTGGCATGGGAGTCTACAAAGAACCTAAAGACCCGATGTGCATGGCAGTCTTTTCCACGAATCCTTCGAAGCTGCAGATCAACACCGCCCACGAACCGGGACGGCGCTACCTGTGGCGCATGGGCATTGCCCTTCTCGTATCCATAGCATTCTGCGTGCTCATCGACGTACTCTAGATGCATGGAGCACCTGTTTGAGCGCGCACACTCGATTCTTTCTGATGCCACTCACGTTGAGGTGTTCACCGGCGCGGGTATGAGTGCGGATAGCGGCATCGCCACATACCGCGATGCGCAGACGGGCATCTGGGAGAACGTGGATCCGGTCGCGATGGCGTCGATAAGCGCATGGCGTAATGAACCAAAGCCCATGTTCGCCTGGTACCTGTGGCGCGCCCAGCTGGCGCAGCGGGCCGAACCCAACGCCGGGCACCGCGCGATTGCTGCCGCACGCGGCATGACGGTGACCACGCAAAATATCGATAACCTGCACGAGCGCGCCGGAAGCCAGGACGTGGTCCACCTACACGGCTCCCTATTCGCCTTCCGCTGCACCGACTGCGATACACCGTACGACGAGGACATTGCGCTGCCGAAGAAACCGGTCGAGAGCATCACTCCACCCGAGTGCCCCGTGTGCGGCGGGCTCGTACGCCCAGGCGTGGTGTGGTTCGGTGAGGCTTTGCCCAACGACGAATGGGCCGAGGCCGAACGCCGCATGTCCACCGCGGACGCGCTGCTCATTGTGGGTACCTCCGGCGTGGTCTATCCCGCCGCCGGCCTGCCGCAGATTGCCCACGCGCGCGGCATCCCCATCGTGGAAGTCACCCCGCAGCCCACGGACCTCTCGCCGCTTGCCGACGTCGTGGTCACCGCCACCGCAGCGGAGGCGCTGCCTCGCATCTTGGCGGGGCGGATCGATGGCAAAGACGAGTAGCAACCAGAAACCCCGCGGCCCTTGCCCACCGAAATGTACAAGATGTACATTTGCAGTATGAAAACGATGTCAGTGGCATCCAGCCAATTCCGCCAATCCCAAAGCCAAATTCTTGAAGAGGCACAGCACACACCCGTCGCCATCACTAGTCGTGGAAGCCGGATTCGCGCTTTTGTCGTCTCTCCTTCATTTTTCGCCCGCGCAGTCGAAGCACTAGAAGATCGTGAGGATGTTCAGACCGCAGAGATTGCCCGAGGAGAAGCCGTAGAGATTTCACACGAAGACCTCAAAAAAGAACTCGGACTCACCTAATCGCCTTCTATGGCTGACTCCACTTATCACATCACCTATAAGGCATCCGCAGCCAAGGAGCTACGCAAGCTCGACAGGCCGACACAGAGGCGACTACTTGCTGCAATCGAAGACTTGGCCGTTACCCCTCGCCCTGATGGAGTAAAGAAGCTAAGAGCCTCAGACGACCTGTACAGAATTCGAGTCGGACACTATCGCGTAGTTTATGAAATCTTAGACGGAAAACTCGTGGTGCTCGTCCTGCGCATTGCTCACCGACGAGATGTTTACCGGAAATAGGTAAAATTCCTCTCAGATAAACAAAACCGGTTCCACCCTGCCAGAAGGTGAATACTCCACTTCGATCGGAAGATAGTTCTTACACAGCTAGATCGATGTCGTGCTCCTTAGCCTTTCCGTCTAGCACTTGCTCGTAAGACTCCAATAGCCGGCGAGCATTGACTGGGGAGCCGAAAAGATAATCAGTCTCTACCCACGCCGAATAGTTATCCTCTGACATCACGAAACCGCCTTCCTTACCACAACCATTATTCCCCCCGAGAGGAGATGAATCCATGCTCTACCTAGTTCCAGGAGCCTTAGCGGGAATCGTCTTTTATGTCATTCTCGCAGCAGTGAGCTGGGCTATCGAGAAAGCTTGGCCGCAATGCCACCTTGGAGCGCATAGCCGGTTGGTCATCCACTGCCTTGTCGCGATTGCATTTTCGATTTTCCTCGTCGTGGCTGGCGGCGGCGGAAACTCGGCCACCCACCTGCAAATTAGCGGATTCCTACTGGCAGGATGCGTTCTGAGCTTCGTTACAGCCGCATGGGACAGAAGCAAAGCCGCTACAAATGACCCCCAAAACAATTGGCGGAGGCGGCGGGATTTGAACCCGCGGTGAGTTTCCCCACGCTGGTTTTCAAGACCAGTGCATTCGGCCGCTCTGCCACGCCTCCTCGTCACGCGTCAGCATGCACCGCGCGCAACACGTTCAGAGTACTAGACTCCGCCGCGGGAGAAGAATTCGGCTCATCACGTTGTGCAAAGCGCAACCTACTGAAAGCCATTGCCGCATATACCTTGCTCTGGTTTACTCGGGCCTATGCAGACAGTCGATACCCTCATCATCGGCAGTGGCGCGGCCGGCCTTCAGGCAGCACTGGTCATGGTCCGCGCCCGCCGCAGTGTCCTCGTTGTTGATTCCACCACTCCCCGCAATCGCTTCGCCCACGAAATCCATGGTGTCATCGCCCTCGAGGGCACACCACCACTCGAGTTCCAGGAGCGCGGTAAGGAGCAGCTGCGCAACTACGGCGTACAGATCGTCAACACCACCGTGGATTCCGTCACCGATAATGACCGAACACTCACCGCCACATTGAGTAATGGAGATACCGTCGCGGCCCGCTCCATCATCGTCGCCAGCGGTGTGGACGACGTACATCCAAACATCCCGGGACTCGAAGAAAACTGGGCAGATACAGTCCTCCACTGCCCTTACTGCCACGGGTTCGAGGTCGCCGACAAGAAACTCGGTGTTCTCTGCATCGGCGAGTTCTCCCTGCACCATGCAGCGCTCCTGCGCCAGTGGTCCAAGGACATCACCTTCTTCACCAACGGCATGAAGCTCACCGAGGAACAGCGCGCTGACCTGACCCGGCGGGGCATTGCGCTTGTCGACGGCCCCGTCACCGCCTTCCAGGACGGAAAAGTCCTGGTTGGGAGCACAACCCATGCCGTCGATGCACTGTTCTACATGCCTGTCCCTCACCCGCACGATGAGTTTCTCGCTGACCTCAACCTTGACCGCCACAGCCCGCCGTCGGGCATGGGCGGCAGCCTGATCAAAACGGGCCTCGCCGGTGCCACCAGCCACCCGCGCATCTGGGCGGTGGGCAACGTGGTCAACCCACCGGCACAGGTCGCGGTAGCGATGGGCGAAGCCAACGCCGCAGCCATCGCGGTCAATGCCTTCCTGGTCGAGGATGATTGGATTTAAGTACGGTGGTGTGGCATGAAAGCCATCATTCAGACCAATCTGGACGACCCGCACTCGCTGGAGTTGGGGGATGTCGCCACACCAGAACTAGCTGCCGGCGAAGTCCTCGTTAAAGTCAAAGCCGCCGGCGTAAACCGCGCCGACCTGCTCCAGGCCCGCGGGCACTACCCGCCGCCGCCGGGCGCTTCGGAGATTATCGGCCTCGAAGTCGCCGGTGAAGTCGTCGACGCAGGCACCACCGACGTCGAGCTGGGATCCAAGGTCGGCGCGCTGCTCGCCGGCGGCGGCTATGCCGAATACGTCGCCGTACCCAAGGGCCAGCTGCTGCCCATCCCCAGCGGCTACTCCTTTGCCGAAGCTGCCTCCGTTATCGAAGTGGCCTGCACCGTATGGTCCAACATCGCTATGGAGGCGAAACTAAACAAGGGCCAAACCATCCTCATCCACGGCGGCGCGGGCGGTATCGGCACCTTCGCCATCCAGGTGGCGAAAAACCTCGGCGCCACCGTCGCGGTGACGGCTGGCTCGGACGAAAAACTCGAGACCTGCAAGGAACTCGGCGCGGACATCCTCATCAACTACAACGAACAGGACTTCGCCGAGGAACTGAAGAACCAGTGCGATGTCATCCTCGACATCATGGGCGCGAAGTACCTCAAGAAGAACCTCATCGCGCTGGCTAAGGGCGGCCACATGGTCACCATCGGAATGCAGGGTGGCACGAAGGCCGAGCTCAACATGGCCATCCTCCTCAACAAGCGTCTGACCCTGCAGGGCACCACGCTGCGCTCCCGCTCGTTGGAGGGCAAGGCCGCCATCGTTGCGGACACCGTCAAAAATGTCTGGCCCTGGCTAGAGAACGGCAGCGTCAAGCACCACCTGCACGCGACGTATGCGCTTGCTCGCGCCGCCGAAGCCCACAAAGCCCTCGACTCCGGCGAGGTCACGGGCAAGCTCGTCCTCGAGGTCTAAGCCAAAGACGCGACCACGCGGGTGAGGTGCTCCACATCGTGGTACGTGCTAAACGGACTCAGCGAAACCGTGACGGCACCGCCGACCTCCTCCACTCCCATCTCCGTGAGCAGCGGGGTGTGCGGAGCGATGGTAGTAACTAGGCCATTGTCGAAGAGCCGGCGGTGGATCACATCCGCCGGAACATCGCGCACGGCGAAGGTGAGGCGCGGGAGGCGGTCATCGGAGGCGTCGGCAGCCGCCTCACCCGTCACACCCAGGATGTGAACGGCCGGTAGCGTGCCCAACAGGCTGTAGAGATCCCCGGTGAGATCCTCCATATAGCCGGAGAGAGCTTGCATCGAACGCGTCAGGCGCACGCGGCGCGAACCGCGCTCCCCGCCGGCGAGTTCCGCCACATGATCCACTAGGGGGCCAACGCCACCCGCCAAGCCCGCGGAAACCGGGCCAACGACAAGCTCATCGAGGCGACGGAACATCGCAGTATCGCGGAAGACCAGCGCCGCCATCTGCGGACCACCGAGAGCACCCACATCCACGCCGAGGATATCCGCCCCAATCGCATCAAAGTCGAGGAGACGGTAGGGGGCGATCGAGGAGACGTCGACAAGCGCCCATGCGCGCGAACGCTCATGGACCGAATCAATAATCTCCGCGGCCGGTGTTACAGTGCCCAGCAGCTCGTGGGCGGCAGAAAAGGCGACAAAACGCGTAGAGCCATCCACCAGATCAGCGTATTGGAATGCCGGAAGCTCGCCAGTTCCTAAATCCGGCTGCGCCCACCGAATATCAGTACCCAGGTGTGCGAACGCGCTCGTAAACTCCGGAGAATCAAAACGGGAGAGCACCACCGAAGACTGTCGGCGCAACAGCGGGCGCAGTGCAACGCCCAAAGCCTGATACAGCACCGGCAGCGACGGGCCCAGGATGACCCGTTCCGCCGTCGCCCCCGTGAGATCCGCCACTGCCCGGCGCGCGGAAGCATACATGTCCGCCGCGTGGAGCTCTCCGGGGTCGTGGTGCGCCGAGTGCGCGCCCACGGCATCCTCCAGCGGTTTCACCGTGGCGGACATACGGAAAGAACGGGCAACGCCAGAGGCCACGCGTTCTGCAATCTGCGACGCGGCGTGCGCGTTCAGGTAGGTCCAACCATCGGACAGACCAGTGTAAAGACCTCGCACGCTGGCGACGTCATACTGTTCCGTCATGCTTCAACCCTTCCTCGAATCGTCCGATCGACTCCCTACTCTATACGCCCCACGTAAATCTTTCCTAACCCTCGATTTTCCCAGCTCGCTCGTGTTTTCCCAGGTTAAGGGCGTGTGTGTAGGTGTTTGGCGGAGGTGCGCGCTAGGGTGAAGGACGTGCAAGACAAGAAAAACCTGCGTGACGACGTCGCCCGCATGACCTCCGCGCCTGCACCCGGCGAGGAGCCGGCCTCGCGTTCCATGACCATGTCGGCGGCTTTCGCCGATCTGTTGCAAGGCGCGCGCCAGCGCGAGCTGTGGTTCAAGCTGGGCATCCAAGACATCAAGCAGCGCTACCGCCGTTCGGTGCTGGGTCCTTTCTGGATCACCATCGCAACCGGCGTGATGGCCGCGGCCCTGGGCCTGCTGTATTCCATGCTCTTCCAGATCCCGGTTGCAGAATTCCTGCCCCACGTGACCGTGGGCTTGATTATGTGGAACTTCATTTCGGGCGCCATTAAGGAAGGCTCGACGGTCTTCATCGACAACGAGGGCCTGATCAAACAGCTGCCCGCACCACTGTCGGTGCACGTCTACCGCCTAGTCTGGCGGCAAACCCTCTTCTTGGGCCACAACCTCATCATCTGGCTGCTGCTCATTCTTATCTTCCCGCGCCACTTGGGCTGGGAGTTCTTCCTGTTCATCCCGGCGCTAGGACTCTTCCTGGTTAACGGCGTGTGGGTAGCCATGTTCTTCGGCATCATCGCCACCCGCTTCCGTGACGTTGCCCCGCTGCTGGAGGCTCTGACCCAGCTGCTTTTCTACGTCACGCCGATCGTGTGGATGACCAACACCCTGAAGGAGCAGGGAGGTGCCGTGGCCAGCCGCGCGCGCATCGCTGAGATCAACCCGCTCTATCACTACATGGAGATCATCCGCGCCCCCATGATTGGTGAGCCCGTCGCCGGTTATCACTGGCTCATCGTCATCGGCTGTACCGTCGCCGGCCTGCTCATCGCCGGCCTGGCCATGCGCCAGTGGCGCTTCCGCGTCTCCTACTGGGTCTAGAAAGGATCGTCCATGGTTTCCATTGATACGTATAACGCTTGCGTGGACTTTCCCATCTTTGATGCCAAGTCCCGTTCTCTCAAGAAGGCGATGCTCTCCACGGCCGGTGGCTCCATTGGCAAGAATGACCAGAACGTGGTCATGGTGGAAGCGCTCAAAGACATCAACCTCCACCTGCGCGAAGGTGACCGGGTGGGCCTCGTCGGCCACAACGGCGCGGGCAAAACCACTCTGCTGCGCCTGCTCTCCGGCATCTACGAACCCACGCGCGGTGCTGCCGACGTCCGTGGGCGCGTCGCCCCCGTCTTCGACCTCGGCGTGGGCATGGACCCAGAGGTCTCCGGCTACGACAACATCATCATCCGCGGCCTCTTCTTGGGCCAGACCATCAAGCAGATGAAGGCCAAGATGGATGAGATCGCGGAGTTCTCTGAGCTGGGTGATTACCTCTCCATGCCGCTGCGCACCTACTCCACTGGTATGCGCGTGCGCCTAGCGCTGGGCGTGGTGACCTCCATTGAGCCAGAGATCCTGCTTCTCGACGAAGGCATCGGCGCCGTCGACGCTGCTTTCATGGCCAAGGCCCGCGTCCGCCTTCAGGACCTGGTGAAGCGCTCCGGCATCCTGGTCTTTGCTTCCCACTCCAATGACTTCCTGGCCCAGCTGTGCGATACCGCCCTATGGATCGACCACGGCCAGATCCGCTCGGTGGGCGAGGTCTCCGACGTCGTCGGCGAGTACGAAGGCCCTGAGGTGGGCCAGTACGTGCGGGATCTGCGTAAGCGCTTCGATAACGAGGAGAACGTTTAGCCCCTGCTACCTGCCTCGTTGACATATTGCGCGTCAATCATCCACGTTCCACGCTGTCGGAAGGCCGGAATGGTACCCCGCGCCGCCTTATTGGCGGCGACGGACCCAGAGACACCGTTAACCTTTGCCCATTCCGACAGGCGAATTACCCTCGGCGCGGTCAGCAGCGTGATGCGCTTGTGCAAGGACTCGACGAGTTGCCGCGCGATAAGTGTGCTCAATGCAGAAAAGTCCCCACTCACCGGGTAGCCACGGAACACTGGGTAGTAGTGGCGCTCTTTTCCCTTGTTCGGAATGATGATGGGCGGCGCCCCTAGCTCTAAGAGTTGTTGATTGATAATGACGCGCCCGATGCGCCCATTGCCGTCTGAAAAAGGATGGATGGTTTCAAATTCCGCGTGGAACCGCGCGATTCGGTCAACAAAGAAGTTAGTGTCCTCGTAGTATTCGGCAATGGCTGTGTCCACCAGCCTGTCCACGTATTCAGGGTTGGCTCCCATATGAGCGCCCACGCGAACCCACTCCCCCCTTCGACGAAAGCGCCCCGCCCAGTCGTCATTGATGCCGCGAAGCAACATACGATGCAGTCGCAGAATGAGGTTTGCATCGAGCTTACCGACGCCCCGAATAAGTTCCTCAGTCACGTCCGCCAGGTTTTTGGCTTCAAAAACTTCTCGTAAATCGTGCGGCCTAGCGGTAAACCCCGCCAAGATGTTCTCGGTCTCCTCCAAAGTCAGCGTGGAATTCTCAATGGCGTTCGAGTTATACACCGACTCCGCCACTTCTGCGCGTGCTATCTCCGCGACGGCCTCGGGGGCGTCCTCCCGCAACGCCGCATACCGATCAAGAAGAGCGTCGATTTTTGAGGCGGACCGCGCGTTAAGCATGCCAACATTCTACAAGTTTCCGTGAAATTGAGTAGAAACTCTCCCATTTTCACGATTTATTCCTCAAACAGCGAAGTTGGCTCCCAACATCGCGCGCAGTTCCTCACTCATGCCGGCCACAGCCACTTCCGGCCCCGGCTGATAATCCTCTTTGCGCAACACTGCTTTGTTGCCGTTGATGGTGTAGCCCAGCTTGTGCGACACAGCCTGGGAAGCTTCATTTCCCGGCTCCCACTCCGAGCGCAACCGATGCGCACCCAGGTAATCAAAGCAGAAGACCGCAGCGGCATGACGGATCTGCGTACCTATCCCGCGGCCCTGAAGGCGGTGGTAGATCCACGATCCGGTTACAACCTCATGGTTATCGGAGAAATTCTTCGCCCGCAGATCCACCGAGCCGATAACCTCACCATCAAGATGCACTCCGAAGTCGAGCGACCATTCTTCCGGGGACATCTGTGCGCGATGCGCCCACCGGAAACTCGGATCAGGCTTCTGCTTCAACCACGGGAACGTGTACTCCGGAAGCGGCTCGCCGAAAATCTCAGCGGCGCTAACCCCATGAATGGCGGCGATGTCACTGTCGCGCAGCACCCGCAGACTCAGCTCACCCACGTGGATGGAAACCCTAAAGGGAGCCCACATTTCTTCAACGCTTCTCACGGTCATGAGATAACTGTACTTTGCGTAGAACTCACCTTTAGTCTCATGCACTGGAAATATGCATACCCCCTGTATGGGCGAATCACGAAAGAAACTTTTTCTATTTGCTTCTTTTCTCAGATCCTTTCAAGTCCTTTCAAGTTAAAATCGTCGCGAGCCTGAATCACAGGCACTGTTCTCTCTTAACGCTAAGGAGCCCTATCATGAAGCGTTTCGCCGCTGGCGTTGTAGCCGCTGCTACCGCACTGTCCCTGTCTATCGCCCCGGCCACCGCTGCTGAGAAGGGTTCCTCCGAGGTTTCCGAGGCCGAGGTCCTTGGCTACATCTTTACGCAAGGACTCAAGGAAGCCGTCGGTGGCGATGGCTACGCCTCCTCCGTGGATTACGGCATTGAGAAGGGCGCTGAAGCTATCAGCAGCAAGGGTAGTAGCGAGGGCAGCAGCACCCCTGAGGAAATCAATGAAGCCCTGGAGACTGCTGGCTCCGCCAAGGATGTCGCCATGTCTTCCCTGAAGAATGACACCGCCAAGGAATACCCGGTGGGAACCACCGCTGAAATCCTCGTTGGCACCTCTATCGCCGCGATTGTGCTCGGCCTCATCGCTGGCGTTGTCAATGCTGTGAACTCCGGCTTCATCAAGATTCCGGGCTTCAACGCCTAAACCTTTGCCACCTCCATGTCACGCACCTGAGTGCCACAGGCGGGTGGCACAATAGAACCCATGACTGCCACCCTGTCCCAGGCCGGTACAACGGCCGCTGTGATCGTCACCCACCAGCGCGTGGAGCTACTGCGCGCCTCCCTTGAACAGGTGGTGAACCAAACGCACCCAGTGCAGTGGGTGATCGTAGTGGATAACGGTGCGGAAGCAGCAGTAGAGGAGCTCCTCCACGAACTGGCCGGCGAGCGCGGCGTCTACGTGCCTTCTGAAACCAACCTTGGCGGTGCGGGAGGCTTCGCGTTGGGCTTCCTGACGGCGTTGGCCCTCGGCGCGGACGCGGTGTGGTGCGCGGATGATGATGGCCGCCCCGCCGACCACCACGTGCTAGAGGAGCTCTACCGAGTTGCGGAAAACAACGCACTCCACGAAGTCTCTCCCGCCGTGTGCAACATCAACGAGCCCGCGAAGCTGGCCTTCCCGCTGCGCCAAGGCCTGGTGTGGCGGCGCTACATGAGCGAATTAGAGGGCGACTTCCTCCCCGGCATCGCCTCCCTCTTCAACGGCGCGCTCATCTCCGCCGAGGCCATGGAGATCATCGGCGTGCCAGATTACCGCCTGTTCATCCGTGGTGATGAGGTGGAGTACCACCGCCGCCTGGTCAACTCGGGCTTGAGCTTCGGCACTGCGCTGACCACCAGCTACCTGCACCCAGACGGCTCCGACGAGTTCAAGCCCATCCTCGGCGGAAAAATGCACACGCAATACCCAGACGGTGAGTTCAAGCGCTTCTTTACCTACCGCAACCGCGGCTACCTTCTGTGGCAGCGCGGCATGCGCAAGCTGCTACCGCAGGAATTCGCACGTTTTGGCTGGTTTTTCCTGGTCCAGCAACATGACGTGAAGGGCTTTGTAGAGTGGTTGCGCCTGCACAACCGTGGCCGCAAGGAAGACTTCCGCAGGCCCTAAACCTCAAAGGACTTGCGCGTGCTGCGGAAAATCACCCAGCGCTGCACAAAGAAGTTGATGAGTGTTGCCGTGCCTTGCGCAATCACAAAGGCCACCGCCAGTGCCCAGGACGAAGGCCAGTCTAGGTTGTGGTCGAAAAAGGGGAAGGCCCAGCGATACAACAAAATGTTGACCGCATAGGTCATGGCGTAGGTGGCCAAGACCGCAACAAAGCGGCGCTTCGAGGCCCGCGCGTTGAAGGTCCAGCGCCGGTTCAGCAGGTAGGCCACGAAAGTACCCACAGCAAAGCCAATAGTTCGGGAGCCCACGTCGCCGAATACGCCTAATCCGATTTGGAAGAGCCAGGTCAGGGAGACGTCGATAAGCGCGGCAATAGCTCCCGTGATGGCGAACTTCGCACCCTGCGCATGCAGGGAGTTCGACTGGGAGAAGCGTTCGGCGCGACCTGCCATAGTTACTTGCCCTTAAAAATGAACACGCGCTGAATGGCGAAGTTAGTCACCGTGGCCACGCCCTGCGCGATGACGAAGGCGATAGTGTCCTTCAGTGCGCCCTCAAAGCCCAGACTGATCAGCGGAGCGTTGAGCACCCAATACAGGAAGTTCTGCACGGCGAAGGTAGACAGGTACAGCATGCCCACGGCACCGGCGGTACGCCCAGATACTTGTGCACCGAAAGTCCAGCGAGCATTGGCCACATACGCGGCGATGGTACCGAAAACCCAGCCAATCGCCTTGGCCAGGGAACGGTGCAGGCCTAGGTACGTCAGGAAGAGGGTGAGGCCATAGTCGATGGCCGCAGTGAAAACACCGACGGAGACAAAGCGCACGAGCTGTGTCTTTAGGGTGGAAGTAGGTTCAGTCACGGCGCAATACTCTACCCGCGGATGAGGGCGCGGTAAATGTCCAGGCGATCCACGGGTGCGACGGCGTCTTCACCATAGGCGCCGAGAGAAGAAAGCACCTTAAGCGAAGCCGTGCACAGCTCCCGAATCTCAGCACCGCGAAGCTCCTCGCCGTCATCGTCGACCCAGCCCAACGCCGCCATGGCGGTCTCCACCACGGAATCCGTCAGCTCGCGCCCGCCCATACAGGACAGCGCCAGCGCCATCGACCAAAAGGCGTCCTTGCCTTCGTTTGTTACTTCTCGCGGCAGAGTACGCAGCTGGCGGTACGCCCGAGCATCAATGCTGACTTCGCGATGCAAGTCCAAAGCTTGGAGGAGCGGAACGAAGTCATAGAGCCGGGTTCTTTCAATGAGCGCGCGGACGGGACTAACCACAAGATCCAGAACTTCATCAATCGTTTCCTGGCCTGTGAGCTCAGCATTCACGGCGGTGAGATCAAAGGGTGTGTGGAAAGAACCGGAACCGCCCACGCACAGGGCCTCCGGCGTGCCGTTATCGCGCGGATAGGTCTCCACCACGACTATCTCGAAATCCCACAGCCCCCAGGCATAATCAATCTGCTCGCCTTCGCGGCTTAAGAATTCGCGCACGGTATGGCTCGGATCGATTCGTTGGCCGCGGGCATCGGTATGTTCAAAAAAGTGCCACGGCGAATCCTCTTGAGGCAGTCCGAAGCAGACCTCGAGAATATGATGAAGCTCTTCCAGCGTGAGTGCGTCCGAGAAACCAATCTGACGGTGCACCTCGGCTTCCGCGCGGACGTTGGACACCTGACACAACAGGGTTCGAGCAGAATCACCACGTTTGGCGCGGACCTGCGCCAAATCTGTGACCTGTGAGCTCATGTGCCCCACCATACGCACTTTTAGTTTCGAGCGGCGTTCTCGCGTGCTTCGAGCTCGCTGAGGATGAACACGATGGCGGCCCCGATTCCACCCCACACCGTCCACGGTTTTGCCACGCCGCGGCGGCGGATAAAGCCAACGATTCCCCGCTGTGCCTTAATCCCCAACCAGCCGCCAACCACGAGCGCACCAAGGCCAACCGGAAGCGTCCACAGCGGCACCTCCGGCTTCTCCGGCTCCGGTTGCCCCTCGTGGCTCTCGGCATTAGTAATTGCCACGAGTGCACCAAAGCCTAAGAAAGACAGGACATAGGCGGACACGAGCGCAGTCTTGTTCTTGATCCAATCCGGATAAGAGGTCATGATCGCCACGGCCGCGGCTTGGGTGATGCGTCCGGCGAGGGTGTCATCCAGCGCATAATTATCTTGCTTGGGAGAGGTCATACCGCCCCACTTTAGGCGGGCGGTAGGCTACCGTGCATGTACTCCTCTAAAAAAGAGCACCTCACCCCGGCACAGCGAGCAGCGCAAGATGAGCGCGCCGAGGAAGACAAGCGTCACGGTCACTTTCTGGCGACGGAACACACCTCGCTGCCGCTTAATGGTTTTATGACGCGACTCATCGCCGAGGAACTGCCCATCCTCGATTCCACGTCGCGCGGCCGCGTCTATGAGATCCTGCGCGCCTATGAAGGCCCAGAAATTAGCTCCCAAGAAGAACTGCCGGAAGAAATCCGCGAGATCATGGATCTTTACTAATTCCGAACTAAACCCACACAACCGGACAGCACAAATGTTCCGTTTGCTTGGCTTTTGTACCTAATCTCACGTTTTCACTGCCGCCACAGGCACGACTGCCTAGGTAGTGTAGGAAACCGACCCATCACATCGAATCAAAGAGTAAGAGATGGAACTGCATACTACTGAGAAGTCCCTCCACGGTTGGGGCCGCACGGCGGCAACAACCGCCCACGTTTTGTCCACCCCGGACGTCGACGTCATCAAGGCTGCCGTCGCCCAGGTGGCTGAGGACAATGCTGATAAGCCTTCCCACCTGCGCCGCGGCGTCATCGCCCGCGGTATGGGCCGCTCCTACGGCGACCCCGCGCAGAACGCCGGTGGCCTCGTCATCGACATGCAACCGCTCAACAAGATCCACTCCATCGATCCGGAGTCGGGCATCGTCGACGTCGACGGTGGCGTCACCCTCGACCAGCTCATGAAGGCTGCCCTGCCCTATGGCCTGTGGGTTCCTGTTCTGCCGGGCACCCGCCAGGTCACCATCGGTGGTGCTATCGGCCCGGACATCCACGGCAAGAACCACCACTCCGCCGGTTCTTTCGGTGACCACGTCACCTCCATGGAGCTGCTCGTGGCAGACGGCCGAGTCCTCCATCTGACCCCGGAAGGCTCTGAGGATGACCCGAGCGGTGATCTTTTCTGGGCCACCGTCGGCGGCATGGGCCTGACCGGCATCATCCTGCGCGCCAAGATCAAGATGACGAAGACGGAAACCGCCTACTTCATTGCGGATACCGACCGCACGGATAACCTCGATGAAACCGTGGCCTTCCACTCCGATGGCTCGGAGCACAACTACACGTACTCCTCCGCGTGGTTCGACGTCATCTCCCCGGAACCAAAGCTGGGCCGCTCCACTATTTCCCGCGGCTCCCTGGCCACCCTGGAGCAGCTCGAAGAGCTCGCCCCGAAACTGGCGAAGGACCCGCTAAAGTTCAATGCCCCGCAGCTGATGACGGTTCCGGATATCTTCCCGAACTTCACCATGAACAAGCTTTCGCTCATGGCTATCGGTGAGGCCTACTACCTCATGGGCGCCCCGGCGCGTAACCAGGTCAAGAACCTCACGCAGTTCTACCAGCCGCTCGATCTCATCGGCGAGTGGAACCGCGGCTACGGCTCCAACGGCTTCCTTCAGTACCAATTCGTGGTGCCGACCGACGCCGTCGAGCCCTTCAAGGACATCATCCGCGACATGCAGCGCTCCGGCCACTACTCCGCGCTCAACGTGTTCAAGCTCTTCGGCCCGGGTAACAAGGCCCCGCTGTCCTACCCGATGCCGGGCTGGAATGTCTGCGTGGACTTCCCCATCAAGCCGGGCCTGGGCGCTTTCCTCGATGATCTGGATAAGCGCGTCATGGAATTCGGTGGCCGCCTCTACCTGGCCAAGGAGTCCCGCACCTCAGCGGAGAACTTCCACAAGATGTACCCGGGCCTCGAGGGCTGGCTCAAGACTCGCAACGACATCGACCCGACCGGCGTCTTCGCCTCCGATATGTCCCGCCGCCTCGAGCTGCACTAGAAAGGAATCACCTCATGCTGAATGCAGTAGGCCAAGCACAACACATCCTCCTTCTCGGCGGCACCTCCGAGATCGGCCTCGGCATCGTCGAGGAATTCCTCGAGCGCGGCCCGGCCAAGGTCACCCTGGCGGCTCGTGCGGACTCCCCGCGTATCGCGGATGCTCGCGCAACCATCGAGTCCCGCGGTGGCGACGTCGAGGTCATCGACTTCGACGCGACTGACTTTGAGGGCCACGGGGACGTCGTCAACCGCGCCTTTGAGCGCGGCGATGTCGACGTCGCCATCATCGCCTTCGGCACCCTCGGTGACCAGGAGGAACTGTGGCAGGACCAGGCCAAGGCAGTTGCCTCGGCCCAGACTAACTTCACCGCACCGGTTTCCCTCGGTGTCTTACTCGGCCAGAAGTTCCAGCAGCAGGGCCACGGCACCATCGTGGCGCTGTCTTCCGTCGCCGGCATGCGCGTGCGCCGCTCCAACTTTGTTTACGGCGCCTCCAAGGCCGGTGTCGACGGCTTCTTCATCAACCTCGGTGAGGCCCTGCGCGGCTCCGGCGCCAAGGTGCTCGTGGTTCGCCCAGGCCAGGTGCGCACCAAGATGTCGGCGGAAGCCGGCGAGGCTCCCCTGACCGTCAACGTCTCCGACGTGGCTAAGGCCACCGTCAAGGCGGTGCTGGATGGCAAGCAGTCCATCTTCGTGCACCCGCTGTTTGAGTACGTGTCCTTGGGATTCAAGTTCATCCCACAGGCGATATTCCGGAAGCTGCCTTTCTAAAGTTCCGCTATGTCCACGGCGTATGGGAAACTACTTACATGACTGAGTCTCCCGCCACGTCGTCTATCTCCCCCACCGTGGAATATAACGTCGACCGCTTGACGCGTCGCGCCAGCCTCGTGGGTATTGCCGCCGCCGCTGTAGGTGGCGGCCTTGTTACGCTCATTGGTTTCTTCGCTTTCAAAACGGTCTCCCTCCCGGCGTTCAGTACGTCGATGGTGACCCGTGCGTTGAGCACGGCGGGAACTGCGCTCACCGTTCTCTTGGTGGGCGCTCTGTGCGCGTGGTGGATTATTACGCCGCGCCCCCGCTGGCGGACGTGGCTCACCACCGCTGTGTGTTATATCTCCCCAGCGCTGCTCACGCTGACCAGTATCGGCTTGCCCCTTTCGGCTTCCCGCCTGTGGCTCGACGGCGTCCAAGTCGACCAGGTATTCCGTACCCAATTCCTCACCCGCGCCACAGAGGCCAGCTCTTATGCGGACATGAACTACGAGGGCCTGCCTACCTTCTACCCGTTGGGCTGGTTCTGGATGGGCGGGCGGCTCGCGAACCTTCTCAACATGCCGGGCTGGGAGGTTTATCAACCGTGGAGCCTTATCTCCCTGGCCGTGGCCGGGTGCATCCTGGTTCCGGTGTGGCAAAGGCTCAGCGGTTCGCTGCCAGTTGCCACCGCCATTGCGTTGACCACCATGGCGGTGACCCTGACCATTGGCGCTGAGGAGCCCTATTCCGCCGTCATCGCCATGGGCGTCCCGGCAGTGGCCGTCCTGTGCTCCCACGCTTTCTACAGGGCTTCCTGGTTCTCTACTGCCGCAATCGCTATCTACCTGGGAGTTTCTGCCTGCTTCTACACGCTCTACACGGGTGCAGTGGCGCTCACCATCGTCAGCCTCATTGCACTGGTCACCGGCGTCGCTGAGCGCACATGGGTACCCCTCGTGCACTTGGTCACCATCGCGGCCGGTTCCCTGGCCATCGCTGCGATCGCCTGGGCGCCCTACCTCTACGGGGTCCTGCACGCCACTGCCCCGCTGGAGTCCACCGCGCAGCATTACCTGCCGGAAGAAGGCACCCAAATCCCGGCGCCTTTCCTCTCGTTGTCCGTCATTGGCATCCTCAGCCTGATCGGCTTGATTTACCTCGTCATGCGCATCGACGAGCCCGAAATCCGCGCTCTGAGCACCGCTCTTGTCGGCACCTACCTGTGGATCTTGGCCTCCATGGTCATGGCCCTCGCCGGCAGCACGCTGCTGGGCTTCCGCCTAGAGCTGATCGTCGTGGTGCTTTTCGCTACGGCCGGCATCCTCGCGCTGGCCGACATCCGCCTCATGGGCCTGCCCACGCTCTACCCGGAAGGCTTCAGCGAGGTCACCAGCAAGCGCCTGACCCTAGCCTTTGCCATCCTCATGGGGCTTGGCGGTGTTTACTATGCCCAGCAGATCCCGGCAACGAACGTGACCGCCTTGGACCATGCCTATACCGATACCGACGGCTACGGGGAACGCGCGGACCGCTACACCAGCGATTCTTCCGCCAACTACGGCGAGATCCGCGAGTTCATCGATGCCCAGGGCTACGAGGCCAATGACACGGTTGTCCTGACCGATGAGAAGCTCTTCATGGCCTATAACCCCTACTACGGATTCAACGCCTTCACCAGTAATTACGCCAACCCGCTGGGAGAGTTCAGCACCCGCAACCTGCAGATCGAGGAGTGGGCTTCCAAGTCCTGGGAGCAGACTCCGGAAGAGTTTGCGAAGTCGCTTCAGTCCGCACCGTGGCGCGGGCCGGACGTCCTCATCTTCCGCGGCGACCTAGAAGAACCCGGCGATGGTTACAAAACGCACTTGGCGGAAGACATCTACCCCAACCAGCCCAACGTGCGCTACCGCGCGGTGTTCTTCAACCCAGAGGTCTTTGAGGAAGGTTGGAACACGCAACAAATCGGCCCCTTCGTCGTGGCGGCGCGATCTTAAGAAGCCAAGGCGGTGACGTAGACTGATCGCCGTGTCAGATCGGAAAACCTCTTCATTACGTGCACCGCAGTCCCTGCGACTCACCGCCATCATCGCTGGATTCATTGGTTTCCTGTGCTTCGTGGCGACGCCGCTACTGCCGGTGAACCAGACCCAATCCTCCTTCGATTGGCCCCAGCAGGGCTCCCTGCAGTCCATCAACGCCCCGCTCATCTCGGTGGCGCCGGAAGAAATTGATGCAGAGATCCCCCTGGAAGCCGTCGACAAGCTGCGCGACGGCCAGGACCTGCTCTACGGCACCGTGCCCCCGGAGTCCAAGAAGGCCTCCAACCGCGGTATGTTTGTCCGCGCCGGCGAGGGTGGCCTCTCGGTAACCAGCCTCGATGAGGTCATTTTCTCTCTCACAGCCGAGCAGGTGGCACAGCTACCAGAGGACGCCACCCTCAGCATCGCCTCCACGGAGGACGGGACCACCGTCTCCGTGGGCAAGCACAAGAAGACCACCGAGGAGGATCTGCGCCCGCAGGTCACCGGCGTCTACACCGAGATTGATGACACTCCGGAGAACCTCGCAGAGCTTGGCGACGACCTCCGCATCCACGTAGAGATCAACTCTCGGTTTACCTCCTCCCCGACACCGCTCAAGCTCATCGCCATGTGGCTGGGCCTGGCCATGGTGGTCATCAGCCTGGTCTGCCTGTGGCGGATTGACCGCCTCGATGGCAAACGCCTTGGCTTCATGCCCGAAACCTGGAAGCAGATCCGCCCGCTCGATGGCGTCGTGGCAGCTGTACTCGGCTGGTGGTACGTCTTCGGCGCCAATACCTCCGATGATGGCTTCATCCTCACCATGGGCCGCGTTTCCGATCACGCGACCTACATGGCGAACTACTACCGCTGGTACGGCGTCCCCGAGGCCCCGTTCGGCGCGCCGTACTACGACCTCGTGGCATGGCTGGCACAGTTCTCCAGCGCCTCCATCATCGTGCGCCTGCCCTCGCTCATCTCGGCGCTCATCATCTGGTTTGTTTTGTCGCGCGAGATGCTCCCGCGCTTCGGTACCCGCGTGAACGAGCGCCGCCTCGCGCACTGGACCGCCGCGTTCATGTTCCTGGCTTTCTGGCTGCCCTATAACAACGGAGTACGCCCAGAGCCCATCGTGGCCCTCGGTGTCATGTTGACGTGGGCTTCCTTCGAGCGCGCCATCTCCACCCAGCGCCTTCTGCCGGCAGCGGTGGGCACCATCATCGCCACCATCACCCTAGCCGCTGGCCCCACCGGCCTGACCGCGGTGGGCATCTTCCTAGTCTGCCTGCCCGCGCTGTTCCGCATCATGGGCACGCGCGCCCCCGAAGTCACCTGGCCGGCACTCATCGCCCCGTTCCTTGCCTGCGGCACTGCCGTCATGGTCGCCGCCTTCGGGGACCAAACATTAGCGTCAGTCATCGAATCGACGCGCGTGCGCTCCGCGGTCGGCCCGTCCCTGCCGTGGTACTCCGAGTTCGTGCGCTACTCCACGCTCTTCGAGCCCTCCGTGGATGGCTCCCTGACGCGCCGTTTCGCCATGTTCACCATGCTTTTCTGCCTGGCGCTCATCATCTACGCCTTCATCAAGAACCACCGCGTCGTCGGTGCGGAGGCAGATCCCACCAAGCGCCTGCTGGCCATCATGGCGCTCTCGGCTTTCTTCCTCATGTTCACGCCGACGAAGTGGACGCACCACTTCGGTATCTACGCCGGTATCGCCGGCGTCATCGCCGCGCTCGGCTCGGTGGTCCTGTCCCAGATCGCCATGCGCTCCCCGCGCGCCCGGACCTTCTCCGTCGCCGCAGTGATTTTCCTCCTCGCCATCTCCCTAGGTGGCTGGAACGCGTGGTGGTACGTGTCTTCCTTCGGCATCCCGTGGTGGGACCGCACGGTGCAGTTCAAGGCCATCGAGGCCAACACCGTGGTGCTCGCGATCGCCATGGTGGTCCTAGCGATTGGCCTCTACCAGTCCCTGGTTCACAGCTATCGCAAGAACAAGGCCGAAACCGCCGGCACCCTTGAGGAATTCGAGGCCGCCAACGCCGCCAAGGTTTCTCGCTGGGCAGGCGCCATGTCCGCACCGATTGCGGTGGCCTGCATCCTCATCGTGGCCTTCTCCTGCGCCTCCTTTGCCAAGGGCTACGTGGCCCAGGCGGATTCCTACTCCGTGGGCAAGGGCAACCTGGCGTCCCTGCGCGGCGATGTCTGCTCGCTGGCGGATGCCACCATGGTGGAAACCAACACCAACGAGGCTTTCCTCACTCCGGTCGACGGCGACCTCAAGGATTCGCTGGTTGACGAAGACGAGGATAACTTCGGTTTCGGCCCCAACATGATCAAGGAAGATATTGAGCCGGAGAACCTCAACTCGGCGTCGGTAGGCGCCATTGCCAACACCACCGGTGATGACTCGGCTGCTTCCAATGAGGAAACCACCGAAACAACCGAAGTCACCGATTCTTCCGCCGGTGGCGTGCGCGGAACGCTAGGCGTCAACGGCTCCGAGATGCACCTGCCCTTCAACCTGGATTACACAAAGGTCCCGGTCATGGGTTCCTACGATGAGTCGCAGCGCTCCACCGCCACCATCACCACCCAGTGGTACAACTTGCCGGAACCAGGAGAAAACACCCCTGTCCTCGCGGTCTCTGCTGCCGGCAAGATTTACCACCACGACGTCAACGGTGTAGAGCAGGAAGGCACCGAGCTCACCTTGGAGTACGGCACCCTCAAGAACGGCAAGGTCACCAACAAGGGTGAGGCCGAGCTTTCCGACGTCGGCGCGACCCCCAAATGGCGCAACCTCCGCATTGCTCTAGACGAGCTCCCGGAAGAGGCCAACGTTGTACGCCTCGTTGCGGTAGATGATTCCACCGATGAAGACGATTGGATGGCGTTTACCCCACCGCGCGTACCGGAGCTGGCCACCATCAACTCCCAGTTCGATTCCTCCACCCCGGCACTCCTTGACTGGTCCGTCGCCCTGCAGTTCCCCTGCCAGCGCACCTTCGACCACTACGCCGGTGTGACGGAGATTCCGGAGTTCCGCATTCTTCCCGACGCCGCCGCGCAAACCTCCCTCACGGACTTCCAGTCCTTCTCCGGTGGTGGCGCGCTGGCAACCGCGGAGGCAGTGAACTACTCCTATGAGATCCCGAGCTACCTCAACAACGATTGGGCACGCGACTGGGGCGCCATTGAGAAGTACGAGCTGCGTACTAACTCCCGGGGCGAGGAACCGCTGAAGGCGGATATCGACCAGGAAGTCATCCAGCGCTCTGGCTTGTGGAAGAACTCCGAGATGAAGATTCGCCCGGAGGGCGAGCAGTAGCCCTACAGGAACTCGGCCGAATCTTTAATGCGCTGCCGCGCCACGGCCGGGATGGAAATGCGGTGCATAGACACGTAGTCCGCGGTCTGTGCACCGGGAATCTCCACGCGTTCCGCAATCTCATCCTGCGTTGCGGTCTGGACCAAGATGTCAGAATAGGCTGCTG
Source organism: Corynebacterium sp. HMSC069E04 (assembly GCF_001813175.1). Taxonomy (NCBI): domain Bacteria; kingdom Bacillati; phylum Actinomycetota; class Actinomycetes; order Mycobacteriales; family Corynebacteriaceae; genus Corynebacterium; species Corynebacterium sp. HMSC069E04. The sequence goes on from NZ_KV811627.1 coordinate 114,933, forward strand.
CCAGCGCCGCCTCGTCGAGGACGTACTCACCGCGGATGTCCTCCGGGAGCTTGGCCAGCGCGCCGAAGTCAGGGAAGGTGAGGAGGAGGGCGTCGGCAGGCACCAGCGCTGCGAGCGCCCCACCCGAGGAATAGCCCCACACCGTCACGCGCTCGGCACCGTGTTCGCGGGCATAATCGACGGCCGCCTGAACCGACTGAGCCATCTCCGCCACAGTGTGCTCGGGTGCCAACGGATAGTCGACATCAATGATGGTGGTTCCGGACAGCTGTGCTGCAGCAGCCACTTCGGGCCGCCACTGCATCTCTAGCGCCTTGCCGTCACCACGCCACCATCCGCCAGAGTGCAACGACACCGCCCAACGACCATTCTGCTCTGAAGGAACAAAGATCGCTCCCACCTCAGAGTCTTCAACACGTACCCCCTCCGTGAAGGCAGTACCAGGCAGCGAGTGATCCACTGCGGAACCCAGCACCATCATGGAGGCCTGCACGATGCGGTCCGGCAGCAACGCACAGTAGCGGTCCGCCTCCGGCGAACCTCCACCGGCCCACGGCGGGCGGAAGTCCGGCAGCGGGTAGTGCACCTCCATGTAGGAGGAGAGCTGCTCGAGCTGTTGTTCCGGACTTAGTTGGCGATCAGTACCACCGATATTCCACTCACTCATGGCCCCCAAGGGTACTACCAGATGGTGACGCGCTCCTCCGGTGCTAGACCACCCTCGACGTCAAAAGCCTCGTAGAATTCATCGATGTTTTCAGCGATGATGTTGCAACGGAACTCCGCCGGCGAGTGCGGATCAATGGCCAGGTACTGCGTGGCCATCTCCGGGCGGATGGCAGTGCGCCACACGCGCGCCCACGCCAGGAAGAAACGCTGCAGACCGGTGTACTCGTGCTCTGCCAATTCCGGCTCAGCGCCCTCAGCCTCAAAGGGCGTGACCTGGCCATTGATGTCCAGGCCCTTGTCGGCGCAGTAGTTCTTGTAGGCCACCACGGCGATTCCCAATCCGCCCAGGTCACCGATGTTCTCACCCAGGGTGAAGCTGCCGTTGACGCCTGCGGAATCGGTGCCTTCCAGCACCTTCGGTACCTGCCCCTGGAACTGGTCCACCAGTTTCGCGGTCAGCTTCTCGAAGGCCGCACGGTCCTCCTCCGTCCACCAGGAGTTGAGGTTGCCCTGGCCGTCATACTGCGAGCCCTGGTCATCAAATCCGTGGCCGATCTCGTGACCAATCACCGCACCGATAGCGCCGAAGTTCTCCGCCGCGTCCGCCTCAGGGTTGTAGAAGGGCGGGCGCAGAATCGCTGCCGGGAAGGTGATGTCATTGACCACTGGATTATAAAAAGCATTGACCGTCTGTGGGGTTGCGAACCATTCATCGCGGTCCGCCGGCTTGCCAATCTTGGCCAATTCATAATCGTGATTCCACGCATTACCCGCGCGCACATTGGCCACCAAGTCCGCTCCCTTCGGAGAAAACTCCAGGTCAGAATAGTCACGCCAGGTATCTGGATAGCCAATCTTGGCCTTGAACTGGGAGAGCTTCTCCAGCGCGCGTTCACGAGTAGCCGGAGTCATCCACTCCAGCTGCGAAATCCTCTCACGATAAGCGGCGGTAAGGTACTCCACCAGCTCATCCATCTCGGACTTCGAGGAGGGCGGGAAGTGCTTGTCCACGAAGACCTTGCCAATCTCCTGTCCCACCATGTTTTCCGCTAGGCCCACGGCGCGCTTCCAGCGGCCACGCTGCTCCGTGGCACCGGAAAGCTTGGTTCCGTAGAACTCGAAGTTCTTCTTACCGATCTCCTCGGAGAGGTAAGGCGCGCGCGATAGCAGAATGTGCCACGTTGCCCACAGCTGCCAATCCGCCATACGGCCGGCGGTGAACAGGCCCTCGAGGTGCTCGAAATAAGACGGCATCATAGCTACCGCACGGTGCTCGGGCAGTCTCCCGCCCTGCAGGATGGCGCGGGTGATGCTGGGCAGCTTGGCGACGTCCACCGGGTTATACGTCTTCACCGCATCACGCGAGGCCACCACATCCCAGTGGCCGGCCGCGATTTCTTTCTCTAGGTTTACGATGCGCGTCGCGGCCGTCTCCGCGCCCAGTCCGAAGAGGCGGGCGGGATCTAAGAATCCCAGCATCGCCGCGACGTGCTTCTCGTAGTCAGCGAGCGTCTGCGCGTGGGCTTCCTCGCGGTAATAAGCCTCATCTGGCAGACCTAAACCGGACTGAATAATGTAGGCCACCGCCTCCTCGGTGCCGGAGTCCTTTTCCACCCAGAAGGTAACCGGGGCGCCAACGCCCTCGCGCTCCAGCACACCCAGGTTGTGGGCCAGCTCCTCCGGGTCCGCCGCCACCAGCTTGTCGAGGTCCTCGTCAAGTGGCGTCGTTCCCGCAGCATTGACTCCTTCTACATCCATGTGGGCGGAATACACGATCCCTGGGCGGCCCGTGTCTTCCTTAACGATGTCGTGGACGAGTTCCTCGGCTTCGTCGCGAAGCGCGTGAAAAGTGCCGTCGACGCCACGGTCATCGGGGATAACGTGGGACTCAATCCAGGGGCCATTAACAAACTGATACAGATCCTTCATGCACTTCACTCTATGTCAGAAGCACGCGTTAGTGTGGTGTGCATGACTTCTTATCGTTTCCCGCCAGCGAAGATGACGGGGCCGTTTTTCGCTGTGCTGGGAGTGACTCTCCTCGTGCTGGGCACGCCCGCCATCCTCAGCTTGGCACTGCCGGAACACGAGCCGGAAACAGAGCCAGTCGTCCTCGATGATCCGGAGTGGCATCAGCCCATCGACGGCGTCGAGTGCAGCGTTAACTACGATTCCGTGGCCAACCAGGCGTGGGACTGCGGCGACACCTTGGTCGAGGCCTATCTCACCTCTGATGTCGACGATGATGAGCTAGCCCTGCGCCGCGCCGTTCGCGCGACCACCTTCGGGTCGATGCCGAAGGAAAAAGTAGAAAACCAAGACGGCATCCTCGTCCTGCGAACGTATACGTACATCCCGGTCGTTGCCTTCAGCGTGGCCAAGGGAAACCTCAACTACGAGCTCGTCTTCTCGGATGGAAACCCAGAGGAATTCGCCGATCAATTTATGGAGGCCTTCAAGTGAGCAAGATCTTCCGCGTAACCCTGTGGGTCTTCATTGGCGTCTGCCTACCCGCCGCTCTTATCAATCTGTTGGGCTCCTTTCTCGTTGCCCCGCTCCCAGGCCTGATAAGCCTGCTGATCGGACTAGCCTTCCTAGCACTAGGCCTATACCTGTGGCGCCTCAGCCCGATGTGGGCCGCACCGGCCAAGGGCTGGGCCACTGCCAGCGTGCTGTGGGGAGGCGGCACCGCGGTATCTTTAGCGCTCCTCTCCGCACTGCCGTTCACCTCCCTCACCAAAGGTGTGGGCTGGGAAGAATCCATGATGTCCTGGTCCGGTGCTTATCCGGAGGAATTCGCCAAGGCCCTCGGCGTGGTCTTCATTCTCCTCAGCTTCCGCCAGCTCAACCGGCCCTGGCACGGCTTCATCGTCGGCGCACTCGTGGGCTGGGCTTTCGATGTTTTCGAGAACATCCTCTACGCCTCTCTCGGCGCCGTAATGCACCCGACGTCGGATTGGATTGGCATGCTGCAGATGTGGGGACTGCGCCTTGTGGCGGGACCAGGTCTGCACATGTCACTGACGGCCATCGCGGGCTTCGGGATCGGCTGGGCCATTTACGCTGCCCATAAAACTTGGTGGTGGCGTCTCGGCGTCGGCGTGGGCGCGCTTTTTGTTTCCTTTTGTCTCCACTTCGCGTGGAACTACATGTGGGAAGAAACCTGGCAGCTGATCACGCAGTATATCGTCGTGGCGCTCATCCTCTACCCCACCGTCATCACCCTGGGTATTCGGGCCCACCGTCTGGCCAAGTCGGACGATACCTACTCGCACTCGCCGGGCTTAGCCAGCCTGCGGTGAATTAGTCGAACTGCCCCTGCAGCTCTGATGTCGCGCCCGAAGGATACTTTCTTTACTTCCGACAACGGCTACGCTTAGCATGCCTGCGATGAGCTCGGCACCGCCCGTTTTAGTTCCGCACATGCTCTATCGCGCGCGTCCTGTAGAGGCGTCGGCAAGCCTGGCGCCTGTGGTGCAACCTCCACCGCTCCCAGCACATCCCCCGTGAGATCCGCGGGGGATCCATAAGTATTAGCCGCCACGCTATACCCAGGGCCGAAAGAGGCACTAGCGTGAACCTGACGGTTGTCCGACCATCCAAATTTCGTTCCAATGATGCCCGGGATGCGTGCGGTGCCAAAGTCCTGGCGGTAGCCGTCGGATGCCGCAGGCGCTACCGCCGCCATACCCTTCATGAGCGGCGCGGCAGCCGGATCGCCAGATATCGCCCCTATGAAGCGAGTGAGATCCTCCGTCGACGTCGTGGTATTTCCCCAGTAGCCATTGTGGTGAGTCTCTCCTAACCGATACTCCCCGATGATAGAGGGAATGGCCTGTGGATACTTCCGCTCCAAGTCACTGGCGGTGCCGTCCTCAGAAAAACGAATCATGTTCTCCACCCGCGCCTTATCCTCCGATGCGCCATATTTCAGTACCCACATACCGAGATACAGCTTCGCCAGGGAAAGCGCGGGGCGGGACTCGTGGCTATTCCCAGTGGAAACTGAATTTCCATCGGCATAACGCACGGTCATCTGGGTGCGTGGTGGGACTTTTCCAGGATCGAAAGTCAGAGCCTGGGCAGAAGGCGCGGTGACGGCTGCCAGGGCAAGACCGACAATGATGGAACGAGGCTTAAACACTTGTATAGATTAACTCAAGTCACAGCTTTAACAGCTCTGATTGGAGATTTGACGCCCTAAACCCCCACTGGAAATCTCGAATGTTCGTTTTATCTGGCGCTTACCCCACGACTTGTGTTGAGCACCAGTTTTTCCATTTACCCCTCTAATCACAACTTCTTTCCGCAGTATGGACTTCTCCAGAGATACCGAATAAGCTCTTATTTCGAAAGGGATTGCGAACGGTGGGGGTTCGTCCCTTCGCAGTAGCTCGACCAACAGTAGGGGGTTGAAGTGTCTTCCACTTCAGACGTTGTTGTTTCCTATTTTTCTCATTCCAATCCGAACGACCCAGTATGTATGAAAGGCAAGGACATACGCCAAGCAGACTACGAGTTCTGGTCTAGCATCCTTCCCGCCTTGGACGAAGATTCAGACACAGCGTGTATGCGCCTTGGGTTAAAGACCGGCAAAACGGCCGGGGCAGTTGCTCGCATAGTCATGGGGATTTACCGCCTTAGAGAACTCCCCCAGCTCAAGGCCCTACAAGATGCTTATTATTTGCTGGACCTACCTGCCTTGATTGCCATTGACCAGGTCATGGCTAAGCTGGGCCAGCCTTCCCCAGAGGTAGTGGCTGCCATCGATACTTCGTTGGCCCGTTGGTTTACTCCTACGAAGCCCAATCAGGCGTTTCCCAGCACTTCGCAGATTCGCCGCCGCATGCGTGATCTCGTCAAGGTTCATGATGACTCCATCGCGGTGGAAGATACGCGCCCGAAGAACCGGTATTCCATACTCACCCGCGCCCAGCGCGCCACCATCGAACTAGAGGTTGACAGCAGCATCGGGGTCATTATTCATGAGGCTATTAAGGCAGCGGCGGAAAAGTATGAGGTTTCTATGGCCGAGGCACTCATCCTCCTCATCACTGGGAAGGTAGAGCCAGAGGCTGCCCGAGTAGTACTCCACACTTATCAAGCTAATGACGTCGAGGATGCACCAGTATATGTAGAAGGCCATGGCTGGCAGGTGGGCAATATCCCCGCACAGGCCGTAACAAAAAGGGATTTAAGCACCAAGCCAGAGGCCTCCAAAAGCTACGGACCAAACACGATGGTGCGCAAATATGTTGAGGGCCGCGATGGCACCTGTCGTGCAGCTGGCTGCGGAATGCCTGCGTGGCTATGCCAGTTGGACCACCGTATTAACTACGCCGATGGCGGACCAACGCACCCGGACAACATGGTCGCGTTATGCCAGCATCACCACAACATGAAGACCGACGGACGGGCCTTTTATATTCTGGACCCGGATACCGGCGATGTGGTCTGGCTTTTCGAGGATGGCACGTGGGCGATCACAGAACCTTCCGGGCCACTAGCCCCTAAGAACAAGCGCTGGGCGCGAAGTGTGGCACAAGATATTGAGAGCTTCCGCGCCCGGAAACACCGTGAGGCCCAAGAACTTAAAACTGAGCTAGACAAAGAACAACAAGAGGCCGCACACACGCACCTACAGAAAAGGCAGAGAACAAGGAACCTGAAGGCGGTGAGGAAATCCCCTTCTAAGAAAGGTCCGTCGTTTAAAACGACGCAGTAGCCACCCCCTTACCAAGAATGGCAATTCTCAAAGCGGATCTTAATAGGCGCTGCCTCCCAGATCCGTTGCATCCAGCCCACACTCAGAAAGGACCACGCGGTCCGCCGCGGTGCGGGATGCCTTCTTCATCCCAATGGGCTTGGGCGGCCGAGGTGTGGGCGCGGCCCGTGCTGTTGACCACCCGCCACCAGGGCAGATCTGCGCTTTTCGACATCACCCAGCCCACATACCGCGGGCCGGCCCCCACCACTTTGGCGATCTCTCCGTAGGTGGAGACATTGCCAGCTGGAATGCGGAGAACGACCTCCGTAACCCTAGAGCTCGATGGGTTCTTCGGGGGCATCCTCAACCTCACACAAGGTGAGCGCCGCACCTGTGTAATCCTCGATCAGACACAGACGGCCGAATGGGGAATCGTGGGGCTCACGAATGATCTTTCCGCCGTTATCAATTACAGCCTTAGCTGCCTGGTCAATGTCCCGCACGCCCAGGTAGGTTTGCCAGAAACTCGGCAAGCCCTCCGCGTGCCAAAATCCGGCGAAGGCAGCGCCTTCTTCCTCCGCTACTGCGTAATGCTCATCACCACGGATTTCCCAGTTGAAGAGCTCGCCATAAAAGTCCAGCGCTGAGTGGAAATTCGCCGAAACCGTCAGCTCATGCCACACCGGAGTACCCGGCTCTCCGCCGGCGACGAAGCGGTCGAGCTCCGGCTGCGTTAAACCAAACATGGCACCGGAATTGTCTAGAACGAGCGCCAGCGGAGCACCGAGAGCAAGAATTTTTCCTCCCAGTTGTTCTACCCGGGCGCAATCGGCTTCCAAGTCGCGGGAGAGGAAGTAGGTGGCCCAGGTGTCTTGGCCTGGGACAATCTCCGCGATGGGAAGGCCCTGCAGTCGGGCAATGCCGTCTTCGAATTCCCAACCCAACACGGCCGAGTAAAACTTTTCGGAGGCCTTCACATCAGAGCTGGCCAGAGTAATCCAGTAGGGCATTCCTACTTCTGCTTCAAAAGCGGGCATTAGAGGTTTCTCCACTTCTCCGGGTCAAAGTCATCATCGGCGGTGGCTTCATCGAAATAATCGTCGTCGTCTTCAACGACGCGGGCGCAGGTGTCGGAGACACAGATGACGTCGCCAAGCACCAGCGTTGCACCGCGCTGCTTAGTGACTTCCCCATTGACGGTGACCTGGCCCTGCTCGATGAGTTCTTTGGCCTCACCCCCGGTTGCGACCAAGGAGGCCAATTTGAGGAACTGGCCGAGCTTGATGGATTCTCCCTTAATTGAGACTTCTAGCATGCTGACCAGCATACCCAGCTCAAAGCGCAAGGAGTCCCTCCGTCAGAATGATGACGCCAAGCAGGGCAAACACGACACCACTAAAGATATCGACACTGGCGGAGTTCTTCGCCATCCACTTCGACACCGCACGTGTGCACAGCGCGACGCCAACGAAGATGATGAGGCTTTCGAGGATGAGCACTGAGCCCACCGTGGCATTGGCACCAAACCCCATGCCGGGGTCGATGAAATTGGCAAAGATAGCGCCGAAGAAGATCAGCACCTTGGGGTTGGAAAGGTCGCTGACCAGGCCCATGCGATACGCCGTGCCGAGTCTGATGATGCCGTCCGGGGTGAACCCGCGCGGTTGGGGATTCATAGTTGCCGGTGCACGGCGCTCTTTGATGCCACCGCTGATGGCAGAAAAAGCCATCCACAGCAGATAGCTGCCGCCGGCAATCTGCAGCGCCACTAGGATTTCCGGGTGCGCCGAAATCAATGCGGTGAGCCCCGCTAGCGAAGCAACGGTCCACATCATCAAGCCGGTGGTGCTACCGATTGCGGCCCACACCGCCGCGCGCGTAGAGCGGGCGCCCAAACGAATAATCTGCACCACGTCTGGTCCCGGCGAGGCCATCGCCGCGAACCACACACCCATTAAGGCCACTATGGCGCTGAATGCCATCTAACACCCCCATACTCACATGCATTATCACTAACGCATGCCACTGTAGAGCGGGCTTCATCTGCAGCGAAACAGGTAATTTAGCTTTGCGTGCGCGGCTTAATGGTCATGGTGTCAATGTTGACGTGCTCCGGCAGCGAGGCCACCCAACGCACGGCCTCAGCGATGTCTTCTGCGGTGAGGTTGAGTTCGCCGTCATAAACCTGTGCGGCACGCGTTTTGTCGCCCCGAAAACGATTAAGGGAAAATTCTTCCGTGGCCACACGGCCTGGGTCGAGTTCGGTGACGCGGACACCGTGCTCCTCGATACGTAATGCACGAGAAATCACGCGCACGCCATGCTTGGCGGCGTTGTAGCCGGAGCCGCCCTCGTAGACGTTCCACCCGGCAACGGATCCCATGTTGATAATGAGCCCACCCCGCAGCTTCGGCATGAGGGCTTGGATCATACGGACAGTGCCGAGGACGTTGACGTCGTACATCCACTGCCAGTCCTCTACGGTGGTCTCCACGAGAGGTTCCAAGCCCTTCGCGCCACCGGCGTTGTTGAGCAAGAGGTCCACGCGGTCGAGGTGGGAGACGAACTCAGCCACGGACTCGTCCGAGGTTACGTCGAGGGCATAGGCCTCGCCGCCGATGTCCTTCGCGAGGGCCTCAAGGCGCTCTACGCGACGCGCACCGACGACGACATGCCAACCGTCGGCCGCCAACGCTCTTGCCGACGCCTCCCCGATCCCCGAGGACGCTCCTGTGACAACTGCTACCTTTTCCATGCGCCCTAGGATAGGACTTCTTCCAGCTCGGCGCAGATGTTTTCCACGATCTCGATCTTGAAGTCGGCCGGGGTAAAGGTGCCATCCTTCATGTCAGTATTGAGCGAGATATCAAGCTGAGTGCGCAGCTGCTTCATGGAGAAATTAGCCATGATGAGACGCCACGCCTCCACCGCGCGGATGCCGCCGCTAAAGCTATAGCCCACATAGGCAATCGGCTTGGCCACCCACTCAGCGCCCAAGGAATCGACGGCGTTCTTGAACGCACCCGGCACGGAGTGGTTGTACTCCGGGGTAACGAAGATATAGCCGTCGCAGGCATCAATGGCATCGGACCAAGCTTGGACATTCGGGTCCTCGTAATTTTTGTTTGCCGCCATAGGGATGACGGAAGAAGTGAGAATTGGAACGTCGAAGGCCTTGAGGTCAATGAGCTCGTAGTCAACGTCGCGACCTTGGGCCAGGTCAGTGACCCATTGGGCGATGGCCAGCCCGGCGCGGTCGTCGCGGGTAGAGCCAAGAATGATGCCGATTTTTGCCATAAATATGCCTTTCACATTTTGTTAACGTGTCAACGTTTGAGCGTACGCCGATATGCTCACGCGATCGACATTTCCGCTCAACATGTTTATTCTTTTGCCATGTCACAGGAGAACTTGGCGGATCACGGATCCATTGAGCGCATGACCAGCGGGCAGTGGTTCATGCCCAGTGTCAACGAGGAGGTTAGCGCCGAGCACCAGCGCGGATTCCGGTTGGTCAAAGAACTCAACGAGCTGCACAACACCGATCGCGACCGCGCGCACGACATCCTGCGCGCGCTGCTCTCCCCCGAGTCCGAAGTACCCGGCCTCCACACGCCGCTTAACCTGGAATACGGCCGCAACGTCACGGTTGGCAAAGGGGTGTTCATCAACTTTGGTGCGACAATCCTGGCGCAAGCGCCTGTAACCCTCGGAGACCGCGTCATGATGGGGCCGAACTGTTCGCTCATCACGGTGGGCCACCCCGTCAACGATCATGAGATGCGGGCGGAGGGCTGGGAAATAGCTAAACCTATCACCATCGGTGATAACACCTGGTTTGGCGCCAACGTCACGGTCCTGCCTGGCATCACCGTGGGCAAGAACTGCGTCGTAGGCGCGGGCTCACTGGTGACCCGCGACGTACCGGATAACTCGCTGGTCCTGGGCTCGCCGGGGCGCGTGGTGCGCAAGCTGGAGGACAACGAAGATAGGTGGGAGCGCCAGGATCTCGATGTTTGATCTCAAAGCGATCGGCAAGGGGCTTCCCGTCCTAGAGACCATTGATTCGCTTCCTTCAGACGGCCACGTCGTGGTCCAGGCCCCGCCCGGCACCGGTAAGACCACGCTTATTCCACCGGCATTAGCGAACCAGGTAGAGGGCAAGGTTCTCGTCACCGCACCACGCCGCGTGGCGGTGCGTGCGGCGGCAAACCGCCTTCAGGAGTTGTCAGGCCAGCGCATCGGCTATGCGGTGCGCGGTGATTCCCGCAAAGGCGCGGACGTCGAGTTTGTTACCCCAGGTGTTTTGTTACGCCGACTGTTGCGGGATCCGGAACTTGAAGGGATTTCCGCCGTGGCCATCGACGAGGTCCACGAACGCCAGCTCGATACTGACCTCGTACTCGGTATGTGCTTAGAGTTGGCGCAGCTCCGCGATGACTTTCGGGTTATTGCCATGTCCGCGACTGTCGACGCCACCCGCTTCTCCCAGCTTATGGGGAATGCGCCGATCCATTCCACTGAGGCTGTCACGTACCCACTCGATATTTCCTATGAACCGATTCCGGGGCGCGCTGCGGGAGATCGAGACTTTTGGAAAGGCGTGGCGAGGGTTGCCGCGCGGCAGCACGAGTCCACGCTGGTCTTTGTTCCCGGCGTGCGCGAGGTCAACCTGGTGTGTGATGCACTGAGTGGCCATAACGTTTTTCCGCTCCATGGCCGCCAGACCACGCAAGAGCAGGATGCTGCGCTTTATACGCGCGAGCCGCGCATCGTGGTGGCGACGTCCATCGCGGAATCTTCGCTGACCGTGCCAGGCGTGCGCACCGTCATCGATGCCGGGCTATCCCGCGTGCCCAAGCGGGATGCGCAGCGCGGGATGAGTGGGTTGGTGACAGTGTCGACGTCGAAAAGCAGCGCCGATCAACGCGCCGGACGTGCCGGACGTGAGGCGCCGGGTACCGTCGTCCGCTGCTATTCGCAGGAGGATTACCAGCACTTTTCCCCGCACCTGATTCCAGAAATTCTTTCTGCGGACCTCACGCAGGCGGCACTGTTCATGGATAGTTGGGGCGCGGGACCGGATTTCCCCTTGCTGGATCCCCCACCGGGGCCCGCGCTTGCCGACGCCCACCGCACCCTAGATCTGCTCAACGCTGGCGAAGAGCTGGCGTTACTGCCAACGCACCCACGATGGGGCGCGGCACTGTTGAAGTACGGCGCGGGAGCAGCACAGACGATTGCCCGCCTGGATGATTCGGATCCGAAGCGGCTTGCCCGCTTGGTGCCCAACAAGGGTCCGGTGGACCCAGGCGTGGTGGTCGCTAGCGCCTTCCCGGAGTTCGTGGCTAAGCGCGTGGGCGACAAGGAGTTTTTGCTCGCCAGCGGTACGCGCGCGCGGTATTTCGAGGATGGTCACGACTGGTTGGCGGTGGCTGAGGTGTCGTTGGCGCGATCTGGAAACGCCATCATTCGTGAAGCAGTGCCCATTGCGGAAAAGGACGCACTCGACATCATCGGCGTGACCGAAGAGACGCGAGCATTTCTCGACGGTCCCAAGGTCCGTGGCATGCGCGTGCGTGCGGCAGGCTCCATCGTGTTGTCGGAAACCCCAGTGAAGGTCTCCGGTGATGAGGCGGTGGAGGCACTACGCAACTCCGGACAGGGTTTAAATCTGTTTCACTTCAGTGACAAGGCTCAAAACCTGCGGGAACGTATGCGTCATCTGCATAGGGCATACGGGAATCCGTGGCCGGACGTGGACGGCGATGATCTGAGCTGGCTGGAGCCGGAGCTGCATGAGATGGCTGCCGGGAAGCGGCCAGACATGTACCCGGCGCTGCAGCGCTTGCTCCCCTGGCCCGAAGCTAGCCGCTTGGATGAGCTCGCGCCGGAACGGTTAGCGGTTCCGTCCGGACGTGCTGCGAGGATCGATTGGTCCGGCGAGCGTCCCGTGGTCTCCATCAAGCTGCAGGAATGCTTCGGCCTGGCTGAATCGCCCGAGTACTGCGGCCACCGCGTGCAATTCCATCTGTTGTCTCCCGCCGGCCGGCCACTTGCCGTCACCGATGATCTGGCGAGCTTCTGGTCCGGGCCCTATGCCGGCGTGCGCGCCGACATGCGCGGGCGCTACCCCAAACACCCGTGGCCGGAGGATCCATGGAACGCTGTGGCCACGGCGAAGACGAATTAACCCCACTGCTGCCAGGACAGGTACACGCTCATCACCACGACGAGTGCGAGAAGCGCATAGCGGATGAGCTTTGCACCACCGCCAAGCACAGTCCGCGCGCCCAGCTGCGCGCCAATGATATTTGCTGCTGCGAGAACTAAGGCGAGACCCCACACCACGTGCCCGCCCACGATGAAGACCACGAGCGCACCGACGTTGGTACACGTGTTGACCACCTTCGCCATCGCTGCGGAGGCGAGGAAATTCTGCGAGAAGATAGCGGTAAAGGCCATGATGAGGAACATGCCGGTGCCGGGGCCAAAGATGCCATCGTAGAAGGCGATGGCAGCGACAGCGGCTAACCCTGCCCACGTGCGCCAGCCGCCGCGGATTCCGTCGCCGCTGCCGAAGTCCGGGCGAAAGGCCACAAAGATGCCGACTGCCACCATAAGCACGATGATGACCGGCCGCATGACGTCCTTATCCATGAGTGCGGCTGCTGTGGCCCCGAGTCCAGAGCACACCAGCGCGGTGAGTCCCATGCGGATGAGCTCACCTTTCGGCGGGCGCACCTTCTTGACGAGTGTTACGGCAGCAGAGGCCGTTCCAGAGACCGCCGCCACCTTGTTCGTGGCCAGGGCTGTGGCGGGCGCAAGCTGGGGTGCGACCGCCAGGATGAGCGGAATGAGCACGAGCCCGCCGCCACCAATGACGGCATCGATCCATCCGGCCGCGGTGGCGCCGATGGTGAGAATCGCCCAACCGCTTAATCCGAAATCCATGTCCATCATTAAACTCGATTCCATGTCTGTTCGTACGCGATGGGTCATCGTGGCCCCGGGGTCTGCAGCACTGGGGGCATTGTTTAGCTACCTTCACGTACCCGCAGCCTGGATCCTCGGCGCCATCGTGGTCTCGGGAGCCATGGCCTTGACGACGGGCAAAGAACTCGCCGTTAACGAGCACTTTTATTCTGTCGCCCGCGGGTTCATCGGAATGATGGCGGGCATACCACTGACCTTAGTTCCTGCCTCCACGCTCCTTGGCTTTATGCCAGCCGCGGTGACGATGTCACTCATCACCGTGCTTATCGGTGTCGCCGGCGGCGTGCTGCTGCACCGCTCACAGCCAAAAGATATTTCCTGGGAAACCGGAATCTTATCCATGCTGCCGGGCGGGGCCTCGCTCATGCCCGCGCTAGCCAGCGAACTCGGTGCGGACTACCGCTACGTGGCGCTGACGCAATACCTGCGCCTTCTGGCGGTGTCGGTGTCCCTCCCCTTGGTGGTCTCCTTGTTAGACGCCCCCGCGGGCAAAGGCGTCGACATGAGCGTTGACGGCGAGGTCACGTGGTGGATCGTGGGGTTGACGGTCGCCATCGCCGTGGTTGGTGAAAAGCTAGGCAAGCTGGTGTGTTTGCCAGCTGCTGCTGTTTTGGGGCCGCTCCTCCTGACCGTGCTGGTCGCCCAGGTTATTCCAGCCGGCCACACTTTGGAGCCGCTCTACGTCTTCAAAATCATGGCTTTTATGTCCATCGGCTGGGTCTGCGGTGGTGGGCTGTCGGTACCGGCACTGCGGGCCTTCGCTAAGCAGCTGCCGGCGACGATCCTCTTCATCATTGTCGTCATCGGCGTGTGCGCGCTCACTGCTGTGCCTTTGACCGCATGGCTGGACATCACCTACTTCGAGGCTTACCTCGCCACTTCGCCCGGCGCGCTGGAGACCGTCCTCGCGCTCTCCGCGGAAGGAGGGGCGGGTCCCGCCGTGGTGGCCGTGCAGATTATCCGGCTCATCATCGTGCTCGTCATCGCGGGATATTTGCCCCAGATTTTGGGGCTATTCCGCCGCTAGTGGATAAATCACAGAGTCACTAGTGGATAAATCCAAGAGTCTGACAACTAGTCCAGAATTGTCTCGCGCAGAATCGACATCGGCACAGAACCTAGGGCCAATGCCTGGGAGTGGAAATCACGTACGTCCATGCCCTGCTCCACGGCAGCGTCGCGGGTCTGCTGCCACAGGCGCTGGCCCAGAGCATAAGACGGCGCCTGGCCCGGCCAGCCCAGGTAACGAGTGACCTCGAAGGAGAGGTTAGCGTCATCCATCGCGGTGTTCTCACGCATGAAGGTCTTGACGTGGGACTTGTCCCAGATGCCGGACGCAGTGCACTCCGGCAACGCCTTGCCCAGGTGGAGTCCGATATCCACCACGACGCGGGCGGCGCGGAAGCGTTGGGCGTCGAGAAGCCCCATGCGGAAGCCCGGATCATCCATGTATCCCAGCTCCGCCATGAGTGCTTCAGCGTATAGAGCCCAGCCCTCACCGTGGCCAGAGTTCCACGTCACCGCACGGCGCCATAGGTTGAGGTCCGGTTGGGTCAGCGCGGCGCCAATCTGCAGATGGTGGCCCGGCGCGCCCTCGTGGTGGACGGTTGTCAGCTCCTGCCAGGTGTGGAAAAGCTCCTGGCCAGCCGGTACGGACCACCACATGCGGCCGGGGCGGGAGAAATCATCGGAGGGCGAGGTGTAGAAGATGCCGCCGGTGCCGGCCGGGTCGATACAGCACTCGATTTCTTTAACGGCCTCCGGGATGTCGAAGGCGTTGCCGTCGAGGTCCTTGATCGCGCGGTCCGCGGTGGACTGCATCCACTCCACTAGCGCGTCGGTGCCGTGCAGCTGGTAGCGCTCCTCTTCGTTGAGTTTGCGCATGGCCGCGCGCACGGTGACGTCGGAGCCGTAGAGCTCGTGGGCGATCTTTTCTTGTTCCGCCTTGATGGAGCGCACCTGGTCCATGCCCCACTCATAGGCCTCATCGAGGTCCACGGCATCGCCAACGAAAAGCTTGGAGAAGCGCTCGTAGCGCTCGCGGCCCACCGCATCCTGCGATGGTGCCTGCGGCTGCAGCTCGTTAGAGAGCCAATCGGCGAACTCGCCGAAGGCTTCCTTGGCCGCGTCCACCTCTGGGCCTTCAACGCCAAGGTCCTCGAGCATGGAGCCGGCGTCGGCAAGCCGCTCGCATTGCACGAAGACATCGGAGATCTGGCGCTGCGGCGCGACCATGCCACGCGAAGCCGCCTCGGTGAGGGACTCCTTGTAGCCGTTGAGCGAGGTTGCCACCTTCGACAGGCGCGAACGCAATGCATCAAGCTGCTCCGGGGTGTCCTTCGGCATGAGCATGAGGGTGTCGCGAATGGTCTGCACCGGGGAGGCAATGTTGTTAAGGCAGCGGATGTCCTCACCGGCATGGTGCAGGTCAAGATCCAGGCAGAGACGGTCGCGCAAGACGGCGGCGGTGACGTAGTCCACCTCGTCAAAATCGTCGTCATCGTCGGATTCGTCGGTGGTGTCATCGAGGGCATCGAGATCCGCCATCATCTCACGAGTGCGATCCGCCACGGAGGAGTAGTACTCCGGGGAGAAATCTTCCAACTCACCGTCGAAGCCGGGAATTCCCCACGCGGTGGCATCGGTGGGCGTGAGCTGCGCGAGGTCGTGGACGAAATTATCGCACGACGCGTCCAGCAGCGAAGGCTGGCGCTCTGCGTTCTGGTCAAAACTCATAAGGGCGAAGTCTAACGAAGATCCAGGGGTTTGGGCCAACCCAGCGCCGCCTTATTTACCAGCTTGTTAGCTAATTGTTGCTCCACTTACTTCCCGGGCTTGTCCAGGATGTAAATTCGTTGAGCACTTCAGCAGGAGAGGGGTTCACCACGAGAGCATCGAGGAAGCGCTTCTGAACGAACCCCTCCTGCACCATTGCAGAGTACATTCTTATAAACGGCTGCCAGAATCCCTTCACGTCTACGAGACCCACCGGGCTATCCAGGTTCCCCAACTGTTGCAAGGTGAGCACCTCGGTGAGCTCCTCTAGCGTTCCCACGCCACCCGGCAGGCACACGAAGGCATCCGCGAGTTCCTCCATACGCGTTTTGCGCTGCGCCATGGTGTCCACGACTTCGAGTTTGGTTACCCGCTGGTGTGACATCTCGTAATCAACGAGCTGCCGCGGGATAACCCCAATGACCGTGCCGCCGGCGGCAAGACAGGAATCTGCGACGATGCCCATCAGGCCTACGTCACCGCCGCCATAGACCAGGGTGAGGTTGCGCCGCGCGAGCTCCTCCCCCAAAAGGTGTGCGGCTTGGCCATAGGCTTCAGAGTTTCCGGCGGCGGAGCCGCAGTACACAGCAACAGAATCCATGAACACTACTCTAACGCAGGCACACTTCTAGACTATGATGTCTACTGAATCCCAATTTCTATTAGACAATGCGGTCTGCTGAATTTATACTTGCGCCATGATTAAATCTGGCCCCGTGTTCACTCGCCCCCGCACCCCAGCGGCGAAGTGCCTCCACATCATTCGACTCAACCCCGTTGTTACCCGCAGTGAACTTGTCGAAGCCACGGGACTCTCCCAGCCGACGATTACCCGCGCCACTGCCGCACTGCTGGGTGCTGGACTGATTCGTGAGCGCACGGATTTGACGCAGTCCCGCGGCCGCGGGCGCCCCACCGTGCCCCTGGAAGTGGCGGATAATGATTGGATGCTGGTTGGTATTGCGGTTGGCACCGCCTTTACCCGCATCGCCTTCTTCGACACCAAGGGACGCACCCTGCGCGAGGAAGACGTGGCTACCCCGGTGTCGCGCTTGAGTGCAAGCGATGTTATCGAGCACATCATTGCTGGTGTCAACCGCCTGATGACCGGCCTGGATCGACGTTTGGTTTCAGTCGGCGTGACCACCTCCGGCAGCGTGAACGAAGCTGGACGCATTACCGCCCACAACCTGGGCTGGGACGAGATGGATATCGCCAGCCGTCTGGAGTACCAGTTCGGCGTTCCGGTTGTCGTGTCCTCCGTCATCCCTGCCATCCTGGGATCCGAGACGCAGTCTGCGGAGCTGGGCGCAGAGAAGCCCGTCATGGTGCTCTACGCGGATGACTCCGTTGGCGCCGCGCTGACCTTGGGCGATGAAATTGTGCAGCTCGAACTCGACGAAGCTGACGTCCTGGCCACGCAGGCGATGCTGAATGAGACCGGCGGAGACTCATTCCCAGACGTGGTCGCGAATGCTGATGAAGAAACGCGGGCGCTTCTCGACGACCGCGCGCGCTCCCTCGGGGCCACCGCTGCTGAACTTTTAACGCAGCATAAGCCCGATACCCTCGTAGTCGCCGGCGGCGCCTTCTCCGATGATCCGGCGGCCCCGAAGCTCTTTGCTTCCGCCGTGCGCCAGGCCACCGATCACCCAGTGGAGCTGCGCATGATTCCTTCGCACACCGAGATTGTTCGCGCCTGCACCCGCGCTGTAGCGCTTGATCCGCTGCTGCGCGTTCCGCTGGAGCTCGGCCGCGAGGCGAAAGCTGCCTAAAAGTAAACCGAGTCGATTCCCGTAAAAAGGTGGGCCTTGAGCCCGAGACGCTGGGCGGCGGTGACGAAGTCCGGCCGATCATCGAAAAAGTGCGTGTCCTTGGCCTGCGCGCCGAGGGCATCCACGGCCACGAGGTAGGCCTCCGGATCCGGCTTGGCTACCCCAATATCGCAGCTCAGCGTCACGGCAGCGCATTCCTTCAGCCAAGGCTGCGTCTGGCGGATCCGAGTTCCCAGAACCGTCGGAACATTCGCCAAAATGCCGACGCTATGCCCTTGAGCAATAAACCCTAGGACCGCGCGCACCATCTCTTCATCGGCGACCAACAGGCGCTCGGTGTCCAGTTCGGTCGCGTGGCTGACGTCAAAGGAGCTCAGTTCCGTCAGCGCGCGAATGCGGCCCCAATACTGCGCATCGCTCAGGTGCCCAGCATTATAGGCAGGGCGAAACTCCTCATAGATGGACCAAAAGTGCTCTACATTTTCGGGACGGAGGTAATCCTCCAACTCAGAGTTCCCGGCGGGCCGCATGAGCACGCCATAAAGGTCGAAGAGCAAACTTGCCATGCGCCCAGTGTAGCCAGACCGCACTAGCTCCAGTCAGCGTGCCCGCCACGAAGAGCGGGAGCGACAGCGTGCCCTGCGCCCACAACGTCGAGGTGGCCCCCACGAGGAACAAGCCGCCGACGCTAAACAGGGAGCGGCTCAGCGCCGTCGATGCCGCGGCGGCGCAGAGCAACAGTGCTAGACCCGCGAACGGGCCAAGCATCACGGCGAGAGCGAAGAAGAAGGTTCCCAGCGCCATGTTCGTTGCGGCCAGCCACGTGCCGCCGACCAATGCGATCACAAGGCCGGCCAGGGCACCGCAAATGAGCATCAGGCGCGTTGTAGTCATGAAAGAAATTCTCCCACCAACCGCAGAGGGCTGTGGGAGAATTCCTAGAAACTATATGGCTTCGTTACCGTTGCGCCAACGAACCATCGACGCGCAGTAGGCCCGAACCGTCATTGCCCACCAGCTTGAGCTGGTCAATGATCTCAGACACGGTGGATTCTTCCTCAACCTGCTCCTCGAGGAACCAGTTGATGAGGGCGCGGGAATCGAGATCCCCAGCGGCATCCGCGGTGCGGGCGATCTCCCGGATCTGCTCCGAGACCTTCTGCTCATGCGCGAGGGATGCCTCAAAAGCATCAAGCGGGGTGGCGGCCTTGACGGAGCCGACCTGGATATCCTCCAACTCGACGCGGTAGCCACGGTCCAACAGGTGCTCGGCGAACTTCTGTGCGTGCTCGCGCTCTTCCTCTGCCTGCTTGAAGAACCAATCGCGCATACCCGGGAAGGACAGGTTGTCCATCTCGTAGGCCAGCTGGGTGTAAATCAGGGCTGCGCCGTGCTCGTTATTGACCTGGGCGTTGAGGAGCGTTTGCAGTTTCTCATCCATAAGAGTTAATCCTTTCGTGTGTTGTTCCCACAATTTCGTGTTTTGTTCCCACAATACAGAAATTCTCTGGACGCGCTAGCAAGGCGATCTTAAGCAAACTCGCACCTCATAACACTTTTTCTGGTAGGTTTACCTAACCCAAACCAGAAATTCTCTGGTAGCGCGCGAGGCTAACGCCATCGAGGCCGCGGAATTCCACCGCTACTCCACGACTTGCGTACTTGTTTTCCACGGATTCAAGCACCGCCACGGTTGAGGCATCCCAAATATCGGCCTCCGAGAAATCCACAATGACCTTGTCCACCGGCAGGGTGTAATCGAAGGCGTAGACCAGATCGTTGGACGACGCGAAGAAAAGCTGGCCGCGCACGGTGTAGACGTTGCCCTCCAGCTCCACCGACACCAGGTGCGCCACGCGGCGCGCAAAGGCCACCGAGGCGGTGAGGACGCCGAGGATCACACCGACCGCCAGGTTATTCGTGGCCAAGGTGCCAATCACCGTCACGAGCATGACGAGGGTTTCGCTCAGAGGCATACGGTGAATCGTGCGCACCGAGCGCCAATCCACGGTGTGGAAAGACACCATGAACATGACCGCCACGAGAGCAGCCATGGGGATTTTCCCTACGGTATCCCCCAACACGAGGATGAGGATAAGGAGGAAGACGCCGGCGAGGAACGTCGACAAGCGCGTGCGTGCCTGGGATTCCTTGACGTTGATCATGGTCTGGCCGATCATCGCGCACACGCCCATGCCGCCGATGGCCGCGGCGAGCATGTTGCCGATGCCCTGTCCTACGGATTCGCGTGTCTTATCGGAGTGGGTGTCCGTGAGGTCATCGACAAGCTTGGCGGTGAGCAGAGATTCCATGAGGCCGACTAGCGCCACGCCCAGTGCATAGGGAAGGCAGAGGAGGAGAGTGTCCTTCGTCCACGGCACATCCGGAATAATGAAGCCAGGCAGGGAGGTCGGCAGCTCGCCTTGGTCTGCAACGTCGGGAACCTGCCAGCCGAAAATCACAGTCAGCACGGTGACAACCACGATCGCCATGAGCGGCGCAGGGATTACCGTGGTGATTCGCGGCCACACCACCATGATCAGCAGGCCCAAGGCGACGAGGACATACACCAGCCACGGCACGTTCCACAGATGGCTCAGCTGCGCGGTGAACATGAGGATGCCTAAGGCGTTGACAAAACCCAGCATGACGCTGCGAGGGATGAAACGCATGAGCTTGGCGACGCCCAGCACTGCCATCACCACCTGCAGAATTCCCGCCATCCAGATGGTGACGAGGACGTAGTGCAGGCCATGCTCGTGGGCAAGTGGTGCGATGACCACGGCGACCGAACCCGCCGCGGCGGAGATCATGGCTGGGCGCCCGCCGGTGATGGCGATGGACATCGCCATGATGACGGAGGCGAAAAGACCCACCTTAGGGTCGAGTCCGGCGAGGATGGAGAAACTTAAAACTTCCGGGATGAGGGCGAGCGCAACAGCAAGCCCGCCAAACACTTCTTTACGGAAGCGGGCGGGCGAGTTGAAAGCCGCGCGGAAAGAACCGGCGGAGGCTTCTGACATTAATGTCCTTCCTGGAAAGAGCCATCGCGCGTGATGACCGGGAGGACGGACCATGCGAAGTTGATCCACTGGTCGGTCTTCTTCCACGAGAAGTCCGGCTCAAAGATGGTGGTCGGCTTCGTGTAGATCACCGCGGACTTGACCTCGGATGCGGTCTGCTCGAGCAGGTTGACCACGAGGTCGAGGGTCTTGCCGGAATCCGCCACGTCATCAACGACGAGGACCTTCTTGTCCTTGAGCGAGTCTGTATCTAGCTGCGGGTTAAGGAGAATCGGCTCCGGAAGGGTCTCACCGATATCGGTGTAGAACTCCACGTTGATAGCGCCCATCTCCTTGACGCCGATGGCGTAGCCAATAGCGCCGGCTGGGATCAATCCACCGCGGGCCACGCCCACGATGAGGTCCGGGAACCAGCCCGAATCCACGATTTCTTGGGACAGGAAGCGACTGGCCTCACCGAAGACCTCCCAGGTCAGGTTCTCGCGTTCCGGGTTCCACCACTCCGGGGTGCTCATCGTCTAGGTCTCCTTCGCCAGATTGTGCATTTCCCTCAGTTTAATCATCTCCCTCAGCGGAACGGAACCTCTGCCACCGTTCGCCGCAATTTGCGGGTGCGCAGCCGCTCCGGATTCTCCGCCAAGGCCTCCACCGCGCGCACCGCGCACATGACGTGAGCCTCCTTGGAATTCGAATAAAAGGCCTGCGCTTGGGCAGGAAGTTTAGGCACGGCGTGCAATGGAAGATCGGACACGGATAGCAGTGTGCCGTACGGGATGCGGTAGCGGTAGCCGTTGGCGGCGAGGGTGCAGGATTCCATATCTACTGCCACTGCGGTGGAGTGGCGCAGCCATTCCCACAAATCCCGGGAGGTGCGCCACTCCCAGTTGCGGTCATCGGTGGAGAGCACCGTGCCGGTGCGCATGAGCGAATTGTCTTTCCCATACACCTCGTCGACGGCGGCCTCCAGCATGCGCTGGATCTCCGGGATGGCGGGAATCGGGTTGCTGGTGGTGACGGTGCCGTCGAGGATGTGGTCTTCACGCTGATAAGCATTGCCCAGGATGAGATCACCGATGCGCATGCGGCCATCAAGTCCAGCGCAGTGGCCGATCATGATCCAGGCCTCCGGGCGCAGCACCGCGAGGCAGTCCGTGATGGTCTTGGCGTTAGAAGGGCCGACTCCAATGTTGATCATCGTGATGCCGTCGCCGCCGGCGGTGATGAGATCAAAGCGCGGCATCTGGTAGCGCGAGGTGAGGGTGAGCTCGTCGACGTCGAGAAGCACCGCGTCGTTGGGGTGGATGGTCTCCCCCGTGGGCAGCACGAGCGCGGTATAGCGCGAGTCTTCCCGGGCCAGCTCGCGCAGGCCGAACTTAACGAACTCGGTGGTGTGCATGGCGTAGTTGGTGAACAGGATGTACTTCTGCACGGTGTCCACCTCAATGCCGGTGTAGTGCTCGATGCGGGCGCAGGCGATGTCGAAGCGCTGCGGGCCAAAGTGAAAGAGTGGCTTTTCCTTCCCGTGGAAGGCTTTCCAGGCGCCGTCAACGATTCCGTCATGCACCGCATCGAGCGTGGGCCGGGGTATGTCGCCGCGGTCCTGGGGAATTTCTGTAATCCCCCGGATATATTCCGGCGGGATGCGCTCATCTGATTGGCCCACGTAAATATCGCAGGGATAGTTATTGGTGAGCCGCGTGAGCTGCTCTGTGAGGTATCCACGAATCAGCCATGGCTTTGATATCACCGCCGAGTAGCGGCCCTCTTGGTCCACGTAGCCGAAGGGTTCAGAGCGGTCGATGGGCGTCCACTGACGCACATGCACGGTGATCTTCGGGTAGACCACGTGGCGGTAGGCGTCGTGGCCCCCCGAGGCGAGTGCGTGACGTGCCAGCTCGCAAGAACTGTCATAGAGCTCGCTGAGGCGCGCAACCGCTTCGTTGACGGAGTGGACATGCTGCAGGTCGGTCATGCCCGCGAGTGTATCCATGAAAGAAGCCCGCCGCGGTGAAGCGGCGGGCCCTATCCCCATGACTAATCCGGTAGCGCGTGCGGTGTGGAGCTCACCGCCGGACCAAATTAGGCAAGCCTTAGCTTAGTACGAAAGTTGGATAAGGGTCAAGAGTAAACTGAAATTCCATGATCCCACTCCCCCTCGGTGCCCGCAGACGTCCGCGCGGCGTCTACGAAGACGACTGGTCCGCGCGTCCCACCGCCGAACGACCCTGGGCGGTTGTTTTGATCCACGGAACCTGCGACAGCAAGGGGATATGGCAGGTTCTCGCAGGAATGCTCCGCGCCGCTGGCTGGGCCACCTTCGCCCCTGACTACGGGACCCGCGCCACCGGCCCCCTGCAGGAATCCGCCCGGCAGCTCGACGCCTACGTCAACGCCGTCCGCACCGTTACCGGCGCTGAAAAAGTAATCCTCGTCGGGCATTCACAAGGTGGGTTATTGGCTCGGTACTGGATGCGCATGCACGACGGCGCAGAGTGTGTACGGCACGTCGTCTGTATCAGTGCACCCAACCACGGCACGACCCAGGGTGGAATCGCCAGCCCCCTCTTTCGCAGCGAAAGGCAGGAGGAAGTGGCGCGCTCGCTTATCGACGCCTGGTTTGGCCCCGCCGGAATGCAGCAAGTAACCGGCAGCAAGATAATTGAGGACACGAACCGCGGCAGTGAGGTCGAACCCGGAGTGAGCTATACGTGCATCGCCACGCGCTCCGATGCCATCGTGGTTCCGCCCAACACCTGTTTCCTCAATGGCCAGCAGGTAAGAAATATCTATATTCAGGACATCGAGCGCCGCGCGATAATCCGCCACGAAGATATGCCCATGGATAGGCGGGTATGCCAGTTTGTCCTCGAAGAACTGGAGCAACTCTAGAGTTCTAGCTCGTCCAGGATCGCATCGAAAGCCGGGCCCACTTGAGTGCGCCACAGGGTGTCTACGCGGTCATCCGCGCGTCCTGGCCCTCCATTGATGGTGGCTACGCGCTTGCCCTGTTTCTTGGCCTCCAGAACGAAGCGGAAGCCGCTCATGACCGCCAGCGAAGAGCCGGCTACCAGCAGGGAGTCAGACTCGTTGACCATCGCATAGGCGGCGTCCTTCTTATAGGTGGGGACGGGCTCCCCAAAATAGACCACGTCTGGCTTGAGGCGCTGTGAGCCGCACCGCACGCAGCCGGGCATGACAAATTCTTCGACCGCTTCGTGGCTGAGGGCAACGTCGCCGTCGGGGTTAACGTCCTCTTTGTTGACTGCCCAGCGTTGCAGATATGTCGGGTTGGCTGTGGCCGCGCGGGCGTCGTAGTCCGCGCGTGTTTCTTCGTATCCGCAGCTCAAGCACACCACGTGTTGCATGTCCCCGTGCAGGGCGATGAGGTTGCGCTGCCCGGCTTCCTCGTGGAGGCCGTCGACGTTTTGGGTGACAACACCCGTAAGGAGCCCGGCGCGCTCGAGTTCGACCAACGCGTAGTGCGTGCGGTTGGGGTGTGCGGCCTGCATGACCCGCCAGCCAACGAAAGCACGGGCCCAATAGCGGTGCGAGGCCTGCGGATCGTGGAGAAATTCCTGATAGGTCATGGGGCGGTGGCGGCTGAGGGAACCGTGCGGGCCGCGGTAGTCCGGCACGCCTGATTCCGTGGACACTCCCGCCCCGGTGAGGACCATGACGTTGCCGCGGCGCAGTTGCTCGGCGACGGCCTCCAGTGCCTGTTGTGGGGGAGTCGGCTCCGCAATCTCGGCGACGACCCGGGAGATGGAGCGCAGCGCGGACTGGTGGGCGTGGGCAACGGCGGGATCCATGGTGCCCCAGCTTACGGAAGTGCCTCCTCATAGAGGTGGTCCGAGTCGAGCTCGCCGTGGCGCGAACAACGCGCGTTCCAGCCGTCCGGGCGCACCTGCACCACCATGCGACGCCCGCACAGCTGGCAATAGCGCGGGACGTCCAGGCCCGCCGCGGCTGCTGGATGGAGGGGAAAGTTTTCACTGAGCGGCTTGCCGGTGTTGGGATGGAATAGTGGCTCCTCGCCGGCAAGGACGGCGGCGGCCAGCTCCGTCGAGCTGTTCATCAGAGCGCCTTGATGGGCAGATCGATGCGGCCGAGCATGTCGACGTCCTTCTCAATCTGCTTGCCCAGCGTGGTCAGGTAGTTGCCGGCGATGATGGCGTTGATGCCGCCAAGCAGGCCCTTTTCCGTGCCGTCGTCGCCGAGCGAGAGCTCGCGGCCGCCTGCAAAGCGGAGGGTCACCGACGGCATAGCCAGGCGGAAGGCGGCCACGGCACGCAGCGCCTCACCGAGCGGGACCAGGGGGTAGTTCGCGAACGGGGTGCCCGGGCGCGGGTCGAGGAAGTTCATCGGCACCTCGCAGGGCTCGAGCTGGGCCAGCTGGTAGGCGAACTCGGCGCGATCTTCGAGAGATTCGCCCATTCCGATGATGCCGCCGGAGCAAATCTCCATGCCGACAGCACGGACGTTCTCGAGGGTTTCTTTGCGCTCCTCCCAGGTGTGGGTCGTGACCACGTTGGGGAAGAAAGACTTGGAGGTCTCCAGGTTGTGGTTGTAGCGCTGGGCGCCCATATCCTTAAGGCGCTGGGCTTGTTCGCGCGTCAGCGTGCCCAGGGATAGGGAGATTTCGATATCGACTTCATCGAGGATGGCCGGGATGGCCTCGGCAACCTGGGACAGGAGGTTCTCATCTGGTGCTTTGACCGCAGCCACGATGCAGAACTCCGTAGCGCCGGTCTTAGCGGTCTTCTTGGCGGCTTCCACGAGCTCCGGGATGTTGAGGCGCGCGGCGCGCACGGGAGACTCGAACAGGCCTGACTGCGAGCAGAAGTGGCAGTCCTCCGGGCAGCCGCCGGTCTTAATGGAGATGATGCCTTCCACAGACACGTCCGGGCCGCACCACTTCAGGCGCGTCTTATGGGCGATGTCGGCGATCTCTTCCAGCTGCTCATCCGGGATCTGGAGGACTTGCAGGAGTTCTTCTTCGTTCAGGCCGATGCCCTGCTCCAGGGCCTTCTCGCGTGCGATATCTACGATGCTCATGCGGGAAACCTTACTTGAACACCGTTCAAGTTGCGGTAAATCGACGCGCTTTTTTGTGCACGGCTACTCTTTATGCCATGGATTCCACGCTCTATGACGACACCCTCACACTACTTCAGGAGCTTATTCGCAATGCTTGCGTGAATGACCTCACGCCGGACTCCGGCAACGAAGTCCGCAATGCTGATACCTTGGAGCGATTTTTTGCAGGTACCCCAGTGGAGATCCAACGCTATGAATCGCACCCAGGCCGCGTGACCATCGTGGTGACCGTTCCGGGTGACCCGGACAAGGAGCCGCTAACGCTCATGGGGCATACGGATGTCGTGCCCGTCGACGAGCCGAAGTGGACCAAGCCTCCCTTCGACGCCGTCATCGAGGATGGCAAGCTCTACGGCCGCGGCGCGGTAGACATGCTCTTTATTACGGCGACGATGGCGGCGGTGACTCGCGATGTGGCCAAGCGCGGCAACCCAGGCGGCACCCTGGCCTTCGTGGGCATGGCCGATGAAGAAGCCCGCGGCGGTTTAGGCTCCATCTGGATGGACAAACACCACCCCGAGGCCTACTCGGTGCGCAACTGCCTCTCGGAGACCGGCGGCAGCCACCTGCCCGGCGCGCTCGGCTTCAACGTCGGCGAGAAGGGCGCGGGCCAGCGCCGCCTGCACGTGCATGGCGATGCCGGTCATGGCTCAACGCCTTTCGGCAAGGACTTTTCCATCGTCAAGATCGGTGAGGTCGCTCGCCGCATCGCCGCCGCTGAGCCGCCCGTGGCCACGGATGAGGTGTGGCAGGGATTCGTCAAGACCTTCCGCTTCGACCCCGCAACGGAGGCAGCGCTTCTCGACGGCTCCGCTACCGCTGCCGACTACGAAAAGTTCGGTAATTTGTCTGCCTACGCCCACGCCTTCTCGCACACGACGATTGCCCAAACTGTCCTACGTGCAGGTGGTGCCATCAACGTACTGCCCTCCCACGCCTATCTAGAGATGGACATCCGCCCCTTCCCCGGCCAGACCCAGGAGGAGCTCGACGAGTTCCTGCGTGAGGCCCTCGGCGATATGGCCGAGGAGGTAGAGATCGAGCACCTTATTACTGAGGACGCCACGCAGTCCTCCACCGACACTGAGCTCTGGCGCTGCATCGAAGAGACCGCTCACGAGTTTTTCCCGGATAAGGAAGTGCTGCCAGTGCTGGCAACAGGTGGCTCCGACTTGCGCGTGGCTCGTCGCCGCGGCGGCAATGCCTACGGTTTTGCACTGCATGCCGAGGATCGGGACATGGCCAGCGCAAACTCACAGCTGCACAGCCACGATGAGCACCTTTACCTGGAAGACTTGGATTTGACTGTGAAGGCGTATTTTTCGCTGGTAAATCGTTTCCTGGCGCGTTAGTACTTGCACAAACGTGTAAAAGCTGTGGCACAATGTGGCGCATGAGAAATAAGCTTGTCCTCTGCTCCGTTGCTGCTGCCATCGGTCTGTCCGCTCCTGCCGCCTCCGCCGACATGGTGGATGACTATCTGGCCAAGGTCCCGGCCGGCCAGATTTCCTGTGAGCAGGCCACCAAGTACTACACCAACCCGTCCGACTACAACAGCAAGAAGTCCCAGGCACTTGCTGCTGCTAACTTCCACCCGCGCGGCGGCGAGATCCGCGATGCCATCGCCCGCGCCGACGAGGCCATCGCTCGCTGTGGCCTAAACGGTGGCGGTGGTACACCTGCCAACAACGGTGGTGCCCCAGCCAACAACACCGCTCCTGCCAACAACGGTGGTGGCCACAACGGCGGTCACAGTGCTCCAGCCAATAACGGCAATAACGCCCCAGCGAACAACGCTTTTCCGACCTTCCCGGTGACCATCGGCAACTTCACCTTCAACGTCCCGGACATTCTGGCGTACCTGAAGACCCTCGTCGAGGGCACCCCGCTGGCCCCGCTTTTGCCGTAGTTGCCTAGCTGAAATACGTCCCCGCGTGCAGCGCACAGCCTGGATTGAAGGCGTGCCCGCACGCGGGGCATTTATATGCCGAGTATTCGGCGTAGGTCATTGTTCGGCCGCAGGCCCCACACATGACGCACAGCTCGTCCTTCGGCATGGGCCCGAAGTCATGATCCGTTAATTCCGCGTGGCAGAGCGAACACGCGAACCATCCGCCGCAGGTGTGGCACTTGTTCGCAATGACATCGACAAGCGTGTGCCAGTGACGGCACCTGCCTTCCGCGTCGATGGCCCCTTGGATTTGGGTCATTAGCGCGTCAGTCCCCATATGATCTGTTCGTGCACGCGCGAATCATGGGGCAGCTGCCCGTGCTCGACGGGAGCGGACTCCACGTTGGCCACGTCCGCGCCCGGGACAGCGGTGAGCTCAGAGGTCCGATTTGGCGTCACGGTGTTATCCGCCGGCGAGTAGATGGACGTGTAGGTGACGCCGGGCGCGGTGTCCGGAAGCTGATTGAGATCCTCCATAAAGTCCGAGCCCTGCAACTGCTGGATGCCGGCGCTGGTGCCCAGGAAATCAACCACATCGGGCGCGATTTTGGCCGCCGTGCTGAGGGGTGTTGCTCTGTCACCCCACGTTGTCCCGTGGAAGTTCGCACCGATTGTAACCACTCGGTTCACTTCCTCTGCTGAGCCGTAAAGCTGCGTGAAGGTCTTGGTGTGCAGGCCGCCTTGGGAGAAACCGACGAGGTTTACTTTGTGTGCTCCGGTGACCTCACGGATGTGCTCAATGTGCCCGGCTATTTCGCGCCCTGAAGAATCCAGATCCGCAATACCCTTCATGTAGTCATAGGCATTCTGGTACGTGATGTCCTCGGCGCCGTAGTCGAAGGCCCACACGCACATGCCCTGCTCGGTGAGTTTTGGGATGAGATCATTCCAATCGGCCGCGTTGGCTGAGGTGCCGTGGAGAAGGACGACCGGCTCGGTGACCGAACCCGTGGGCTTACAGTCAGGATCATTGATACCGAGATCCTGCGCGGCGGAGGTCTCGATGGTCTGGGCATGAGCCGGAACAGGAGCGGCGGTGCCGAGGAGGATGGCCAAGAAAGCGCGCTGTAGAAAGCCGTTTTTCATGAGGCACTAGCTTATCCTCCAAGGCTGGCCATTTACTGTGTGGTTTCTCTGCGCATGTGGGGTGGCGGCCACTAGCATGATGATGGATAGACAAAGGATCTGAAATGAAGCGACTTCTCTCTCTTGCCGCTGCGCTCTTTGTGCTCAGCGGCTGTTCCTCACTCGACGTTGAATCCACTCCTGAGAGTGAGACGTCACCAAGCACAAGCACCAGCGTTACTGAAACAGCAGAAGAGACCCCACGCCCCACCCTTCCCACTGCCGAGGAAAGCGCCGAAGATATCGGCGTGGATCAACCGCAAGAAGAAGTCATCGGCTTCACCGAGGCGCCTGGTGTAGCGCAGCCTACTCCGATGGAGAAGACCATCGAATCCTGCGGTGACGTCTCACTGCACGAAACCGGAACCACATTCTTCAGCGATGGAACTTCTGGCTGGACGCAACAATGCGCCGACGAAATGATGGCCGCGAATCCCCCAGTGCAAGAGGCCGCCGCTATTTATGAAGCACCCGCCGTACAACAGAACTACGTTCACCCCGGCGCGTATTGCAATGGCGGTAGCGGCGTATCAAAGAAAGGTGTCCCGATGACGTGCGCGCCCGCTTCTGATGGCAGGATGCGCTGGCAAAGCGCTTAAGCCGGCGGTACACCCCTTCTCACGAACCTGTCACTGTCGTTCACGGTAAATAAGAGCGAAAAACTTCAAATTTCTGGCCACTATTTACCGTGAACGTAGGCTTACCCGAAAACGACAACAGCCCCGCAAGAAGATGCGGGGCTGTTACAGCGTGCCCGGGGCGGTGTCTGGTTCGGAGACATCGTTCCGCAT